>CAMKYP010000174.1 GCA_946477505.1 uncultured Dechloromonas sp.
CTTTTCGCCGCCGCGCTCTGCCTGGCCACCTCGCCGGCCATCACCATCGCCACCTGCAGCGATGTCGGAGCCCGGGGCGAACGCACGGGCCTGCTCTACACGCTGGTCGCCATCAACGGCGTGATCGCCTTCGCCATCGTCATGCTGACCCTGCCTTTCCTCGACGACAGCCAGACCTTCAGCGCCTTCGGGCGCCTGAGCGCAGGGCTCGGCAGCATTGTCGGGTCTTTCCTGCTCGGCGGGGCATGCGCCGCAATCGTCCTGCTCGGAGCGGAGCGTCTCGAGCGCCAGGCCGAACACCAGCACCTGCTGATTCTCGGCACCATCGTACTCGGCGTCGGCACCGCCATCTATCTCGATATCTCCGCCTTCCTGCCCATGCTCGTCTTCGGCGCCATGGTCAGGGCAATCGATCACGACCGCAAGGTGGTCGCCATCCGCATCGCGAGCGACGCCCGGGTCTTTTTGGTCATTACCTTCGTCCTGGCCGGGGCGGCGCTCGACATCGGCCACCTGCTTTCCTATTGGCGCGAAGCGCTGCTGATCGTCTTGCTGCGTTTTGTCGGGCAATGGGCTGCTCTCTGGCTATGCCGAAAAAACCTCGCCCTCGGTCCGCGCGAATGCCTGCTGTTCAGCCTCAGCCTGCAGCCGATGTCGAGTGTCGCGCTGGTATTGCTGGTCAACATGCAGACGCTGTACAACCAGATGAGTCCGGACCTGGTCGGCATGCTGATGGCGACCATCCTGCTCATGCAACTGCTCGGCCCACTGGCCACGCAAACAGCCATCCTCGGCTTCGGAGAGGCGACACGACTGCAGCCCGCCGCCGAGCCGTCTGCAACCCATCGACAAGGAGTCTCATGATGGCAAGACGTCCGTTACGTATCGGGCTTTCGGCCCGGATCTACCACCCGCTGCCCGGCGCAACCGGCCTGCAATCCAAGTCGCTGCACTACCTCGAACAGTCGGTTGCCCACTGGGTCATGTCGCGCGAGGTCATGGTTTTCATGATTCCCTCGGTGAGCGGCGACGGCCTGGTTCATCGGAGCAGCATCCGCCTCTCCGACTACCCCCAGCATCTCGACGGCCTCGTCCTGCAAGGCGGCGCCGACATCAGCCCGCAGTCCTACGGCGAGGAGCCTCTGCAGCCAGAGTGGGCGGGCGACCGCCTGCGCGATACCTACGAGATGGAACTGCTGCACGAATTCATGGAGGCCGGCAAGCCGGTACTCGGCATCTGCCGCAGTGCCCAACTGATCAATGTCGCACTGGGCGGCACGCTGTACCAGGATATCGCCACCCAGTACGAACGTCCCGCCATCCATGTCCATGACGATTACGACAAGCACGCCCACGCCGTCGTCTGGGAAGCTGGCAGCAGCCTGAGCAAGCTCTATCCCGAACAGGATGGCGGGCAGGTGGTTTCCATCCACCACCAGGCGATCAGGGCAGTAGGCAAGGGCTTGCGGATTGAGGCGCGCAGCACCGAGGACGGGCTGATCGAAGCCATTCGCCTTGACGCCAAATCCTATGTACTCGGCCTGCAGTGGCACCCGGAATTCCACCCGCCGGGGAGCCCGGACCTGCTGAACTGCACGCCCATCCTCGACGAATTCCTCAACGCCGCGCGGGGCCGGCGATGGTGAGGCCGGTACTCCCCATGGGGTGGCGCACGATGGGAGGGCGGGGATGATCGAACGCCTCCTCGCTCCGCTGCGCAACGTCTGGGACAGCCTGGTCGAGCGCCTGATCTTCCTGCCGCCCTTTCCGGAAAGCATCGATTCACTGGCGCTGTTCAGCCTGTTGCTGGTCGTCGGCCTGCTGATCGGCGAATGGCTGCACGCCCACGCCCGCTGGCCCAAGGTCATCGGCTACGTGCTGGCCGGCATCGTATTCGGGCCATCTGCGCTGGGCTGGATCAGCATCGAGGCGCTGGCCCAGGCACGGCCGATTGCCGATGCGGCACTCGGCCTGCTGATGCTGGAGGTCGGCCGGCGCCTCGAACTGAAATGGCTGTGGCGCAACGCAGCCTTGCTGCGCGGCACGCTGGCCGACATTTCGCTCTCTTTTGCGCTGATCTTCGCCTTCGCACTCTGGGTGGTCGGCCTGTCGCCGGCCTGGTCGGCTGCCACCGCGGCCGTCACCATGGCCTCGGCGCCTGCCGTCGTCCTGCTGACCATCGAGGAGTCGAGAGCGCAGGGACAGGTCACCGAGCGCATCATCCTGCATACCGCAATCGGTTCGGCTGCCTCGTTCGTCGCTTTTGCCATCGTCCTTGGCATCGTGCATGCCGAATTGAGCGCGGAGTGGCTGAACGCCATCCTGCATCCGCTCTGGGTGGTAGCCGGAGCAATTCTCGTCGGCGGCCTTGGCGCCTGGCTGGCGCTGCGCATCGCCCGCGCCCTGCCCAAGCGTTCGCTGGCCCAGGTCTTCGTACTCGTCGCCTGCGCCCTGCTCGCCGTCGGCATCGCCCGCATGCTGGCCGTGCCTGTCTTCCTGACCCTCTTCCTGATGGGCGTGCTGCTCGCGGCAACCGACCAGCGGCAAACGCTGCGCTATACCGACCTGCCGGAAGGCCACTGGCTGCTCGCCATCGTGCTTTTCGTCATCGTCGGCGCCTCCTTGCCATGGCAGGAATTCACCTGGGTGGCCGGCCTGCAGGCACTCGGCCTGCTGCTCGTGCGTGCCGCCGCCAAGGCCGCTGCCCTGGCCTGGTCGGGCGGCAGCCTGCCACTGCCCAAGCGGCTGCTGGTCGGCGTCGGCATCCAGCCCCTGTCGGCCACGGCCGTTTTCATGGCCTATGAAATTGCCGGTCTTTATCCGGAAATCGGACGTTCCGCCCTGTCCCTGTCGCTGTTCGCCGCAGCGATGATGGAACTGGTCGGACCGGCGCTCTGCCGCCTGGCATTGAGCCGCTCCGGCGAATGCGGCGCTGGGGAAAAGGGAGGTATCGCATGAGCGGCAAGGGACTGGAAAACTTCAAGGAGAGCGCGCCGCTGTCGCTCGGCGTCGAACTCGAACTGCAGCTGGTTTCCCGGCGCGATTTCGACCTGACGCGCGGCGCCACCGACCTGCTCGGCAGCCTTGATTACGACGGGCGCTTCGGCGAGATCAAGCTGGAAATCACCGAAAGCATGATTGAGATCAGCACCCAGGCGCAATTGACCGTCGACGGCATCGCGGCCGACCTCGCCGGCCTGCGCGACACACTGCGCCGGCATGGCGAACACAACAACATCGGCATCTGCGGCGGCGGTACCCACCCCTTCCATCACTGGCCAGAAAGGCGCATTTGCCCGGGCGAGCGCTTCAACGGGCTGTACCAGCGCTACGGTTACCTGGCCAAGCAATTCACCGTCTTCGGGCAGCATATCCACGTCGGTTGCACCTCTGCCGACGAAGCCATCTGGCTGACCCAGGCACTCGGCGTCCACGTGCCGGCCTTCATCGCCCTGTCGGCCTCGTCGCCCTTTGTCGACGGGGTGGACAGCCTCTACCAGTCGGCCCGTCTCAACGCGGTATCGGCCTTCCCGCTCAGCGGACAGTGCCCACCGCTGAACGACTGGCCGGATTTTTGCCAGCATTTCGAATTCCTGCAGGTCTGCGGCATTGCGCAAGGGATCAAGGACTTGTACTGGGATGTGCGGCCGAAACCCGAGTTCGGCACGGTCGAGATCCGCGTCTGCGACACCCCGCTCACCATCGAGCAGGCCATCGCCCTGGCCGCCTTCGCCCAGTCGCTGTCTCGCTGGCTGTTGCGTACCCGACCGGCACTGCAGACCGAAAGGCAGGCCCATGTCGCCCGCTACAACAAGTTCCAGGCTTGCCGCTACGGCTTGGACGCGGAAATTTCCGATCCGGCCGGCCTTTGCCGGCAGCCGCTGCGACAAACCCTGGCGCCGCTGCTCGAAGCGATTTCCGAAGACGCCGGCGAACTCGGCTGCCTGCATTGGCTGAATCCGCTGAAGAACATGCTTGCCGGAGGGGCAGGCGATGCTGCCTGGCTGCGCGAACGCTTCCGGCAGCATGGCAACTTGAATGACGTGGTGCGCGAAACCAGCGAACGGCTGATGCGCTGAACAAACCGAGATGGAGAACGAAAATGAATCGCCGCTGGCCAGTTGCCCTGTTCATGCTATTGCTGCCACCGGCGGCGCCAGCAGTCACGCCAAGTTGTCAGTTCGACAAACTGCCGGTTGGCGAGCAGAAACTCGGCCCCTGGATCGACAAGCGCAACTGGCTGGACATCGAAAACCAGCGTCTGACGCTGCAGTCAGCCACCACCTTCATGCCGGCCTGGCGCATGGCGCCTTCCGCCGACCGGCCGGCTGCGGCGCCGGCTGGTCGGCCGCTGGAAGACCTGCCGGCAGTCGATCCGCTCGACGGCAAGGCGCGCAGCCTGAGCTTCCTGCTCGACAGCCGGCTGGCAACCGATGGCATCGTCGTGCTGCGCAACGGCCAAATTGTCGCCGAGCGCTACCGCAACGGCTTGGTATACGACCGGCCGCGTCCGCTACTCGAGGCCACCCGCCCGCTGCTCAACCTGCTCGGGGCGATGAGCGTCAGCCAGGGGAAGCTCGCCACCGACAAATCGGTTTCCCGCTATATCCCGGCCTTCGCCAACTCGGGCAGCTTGCGCAAGATATCGATTCACCGCCTGCTCGACGGCGATGAACGCCTCGCCTGGAGCCCGGAGGAGCTTGCCGCCTGGCAACAGGCTGCCGGCTGGACAGGAAACGAAGCCGGCCAAGGCGTCCGGAGCTGGCTTGCCCAGCCGAATCTCTGGGACAAGCCGCTGCACTCCGGGCTGGATACCGGCGCCACGGCAACGCCCGAAGACGACCTGCTGGCCTGGACCCTGGCCGAAAGCAACGGCCGGCCGCTGGCCCGGCTCTTCTGCGAGCAGCTGCTGCTCCCCGCGCGGCCGGAACACGAGGTGCTGTGGCTGAGCGATGCCCAGGGTGTCGAACTGGCGAACGGCCTCAGCCTCTCGCCACGCGATTTCGCCCGGCTTGGGCAACTGCTCGTCGAGGCGCGCAGCAGCCGCAAGCGAGCCAGAATACCCGGCTGGTTCATCGAAACCCTGCTGGCCTCGTCCGGTATCCGTGCAGGTGACATCCAGGGCTTGCCCAAGGGCAGCGAGCGACGCTACGGCTTCGTCCACCTGGGCGGTGCGCCCAATCGCGTCGCCCTCGTCGGTACGCACGGCACCAGCCTCTACCTGGATTTCGACAAACGCCTCGTCATCGCCAGCTTTGCCAGCTACCCGCAGGCACATACGCCGGCCATGCTGGCCCTGCTTGAACAGGTCTGGCTGTCCATCGAACGCGGCCTGAAACCCGCCGGAAAGCGCTGATCGCCCTGCGCTGGGCGCTGCACGGCAACGGTTCAGCCCGGGATCGACCGCAAATAGGCATCGACCGCGGCGTGTTGCATGGGCCGCGCGAACAGATACCCCTGGAATTCGGTGCAGCCGCACCCCGCCAACGCATCCCTTTCCGCTTCCGTTTCGACCCCTTCTGCCACAATGTGCAGATCCAGGGACTTGCCCAGGAAAATGATGGCGCGTGGAATGGCCATCGCCTTGCCGCCCCGGTCGCAGCCAGAAACGAAGGAGCGGTCTATTTTCAGGGTGTCGATCGGCAAGCGCTGCAGATAGCTCAGCGACGAATAGCCGGTGCCGAAATCGTCGACGGCGATCCGCACCCCGAGGGCCTTGATCGACCTCAACACGCGGATGGTGTGCTCGACATCGCCCATGATCATGCTTTCAGTAATTTCCAGCTCCAGACACGCCGGTGGCAGGCCGGAGGCGGCCAGGGCATCGGCGACCATGGCCGGCAGGCCCTGCTCCTTCAACTGCCGCGCCGACAGATTGACCGCGACGCCGAGCGCCTCTCCATCCACCAACGGCCAGTTCGCCGCTGCGCGGCAGGCGGCGTACAGCACCTGCTCGCCGATGGCCAGTATCTGTCCGGTTTCCTCGGCCAGCGGGATGAATCGATCCGGCGTCACCAACCCCTGCCCGGCGCTGTTCCAGCGCACCAGCGCCTCGAAGCCGCGAACGCGTCCCGTCGCGTCGGTCTTCGGCTGATAGACCACGGTCAGTTCATGGCACTCGATAGCCCGTTGCAAGGCGTTTTCCAGGACAAAACGCTCCTGCGCCACCTGGTTCAGGTCGCGTGTGTAGAAGTAGTACTGCCCCTTGCCGGTCTTCTTGGCGTGATACATCGCGACATCGGCAACCCGCAGCAGGCCATCGAGATCCGAGGCATCGTCGGGATAGACGCTAACCCCGATACTGCAATTGATGCGCAGGGCATGCCCCTCCAGAATCAGTGGCGCCTGTACCGAGGCCAGCAAGCGCTCCAGCAGTTGCCGGGTAGCGTCGCTCGACACCTGTTCGCCGATGATCAGCACGAACTCGTCGCCACCGTAGCGGGCCACGGTATCGATACCGCGCAACGACTGGCGCAGGCGGCCGGCGATCTCGATCAGCAGTTGGTCGCCGGCGGCATGGCCGAGGCTGTCGTTGATCACCTTGAAATTATCAAGATCAACGAAAGCCAGCACGACCTTGCTGTTCTGGCGGCGGGCCAGTTGCACCGCCTGCTGGAGGCGATCCTGCAGCAGGTTGCGGTTGGGCAAACCGGTCAGCGGATCGTGCGTCGCCTGATGCTGGAGCACCGACTGGTAGCGATGCCGTTCGGTGATGTCCTCGACCGTACCCTCGTAATAAAGCAGCCCGCCATCCGGCGCACAGACGGCATGCGCGTTCTCGGAAATCCAGATGCGCCGGCCATCGCGGCAAACAACCTCGGATTCGAAATCGCTGACCCGGCCGTCGAGCTGGATGAGCCGCTTGAAATCCTCGCGCCGACAGGGATCAACATAGAGACCGGTAGCAATATCGGCGAGACTGGAAATCAGGGATTCCGGCGTCGGATAGCCATAGAGCGTCGCCAGCGCCTGGTTGGCCGCCAGATAGCGCCCGCTCTCGCTGCTTTGGAACATGCCGATCACCGAATTCTCAAAAATACTGCGATAGCGCAGCTCGGTTTCCGCCAATTGAATCTGCGCCTGAACCCGGTCGGTAATGTCCTCCAGATACCCATCCAACACCTTGCGCCCAGCCTCGTCGCGCAGCCCAGTGCCCCGTTCAAGCACCCATTTCTCCTCGCCATCCCGGCATATGATGCGGTACTCGATACGGTAGTGCGTACCGGTATCGAGTGCCGCCAGGATAGTGCCCCGCACAGCGGCGCGATCCTCAGGATGGGTCAGCGACTCCAGCGACAGACGGGGATTCCCGACCATGTCCCGGGCCGCGTGGCCGGTCAGCTCCCGACATCCGGGGCTGACCGAGATCAGCGTCCATTCATCGTCGACCAGACAGCGGAAAAACATGCCATCGAGATTCGAAAACAGGGTCTTCATGGCAGACACCCCCCACTGCCCGGGGACAGCGTCGCCCGGCTCCGCTTTCAAACCCACCCGCCCGGCCAAAGGCGACAACAAACCGAACCTAGGCACGCTGCAACGGAAGGGCATTCCCATCCCTGGTCCTCCTGCTTCCGGCTGCCGCCAATTCGGTGCCGCTCTCGTTGATCAAGGCAAATACGCTGTCGATCGCCGCAGTCGCGATATCGAAATAGTCCTGTGCCGCTACGCTGATACCGGAACGCAACAGCATCCGGGTACGGAGCACGCGAGCCATTTCCTGCACGGCCAGCGCCGCCTTGTCGCTCTTTCCCCCTTGGCCGCCGACCTCGTTGGCCTGATGAAGCAAGGCCTCCGCCCGCGCCATCAGGAACATCAGACGAACCCGCGCCACGGCAGAACAACCGCGCTTTGCAGCGACACTGGTGCCCAAGGCCCGTGCCTGCCCCAAGCACTCGCTCAGGGCCGGCAGGCGGCTGGCATAATTG
>CAMKYP010000175.1 GCA_946477505.1 uncultured Dechloromonas sp.
CTCCGTTCCATGCCACCGTCTGCAGTTGCAGGGCGGTATTTCAGCAGCCTGTTAGGGTGTACGTGGTGCCGCCACCCGGGCTGGGCGTGCTGATGACGCCAGGCAGCCCTTCGGCGAGTGCAAGCGATGCCGGAATCAACAGGATCAAAATGCCAAATAGGTGTTTTCTGCTGTGCATTGCTACTTCTTGCTCTCAAGTTTGCCTCAGCTTAGATTCGAGGTGGCCGAATCAAAGCCATGGCGCAGTGGTTAGCTGCGATTCTAAAACGTCTCCCTACCTACCAAGCTGACATCCTGCATGATTGAAACACATGGCGGCCGGCCTGTTGACTCGCTCCGCAAATGTAATTTATTCGTCATCCTGTCGACAGGTAGGCATCATTAGGATTCCAGCATTGGCCCTAATGAAAATGCAAAATGATGGAGCGGCGCGTGACGAAAATATTGCTGTTACTGGCGGTCATCGCGCTCGTGTTTGGATTCGGGCCGCTGATGTCGGAGCATCTTTCCGGTGCCGGTCTGTTGTGGCGGGGTGAGTATTTTTTACATCCCCTTTGATTTGGGTGCGCTCGGGGTCACGTGTCCGTTGCTAACAACGCTTGAGGATTTTTCATGGATCGAGTGATATACACCGCGATGACCGGCGCCTCACATGCACTGACGCAACAGGCCGGGATGGCCAACAACATGGCCAATGCAACGACCACCGGATTTCGGGCGGAAATGCACGCCTTTCGGGCGGTGCCGGTCGAAGGCGAGGGACTGCCCACCCGCGCTTTTGTCGTCGACGCCAGCGTGATGAGCGACTTCACACCGGGCACTCTCCAGGAGACCGGGCGGCCCCTGGATATTGCCGTGCAGGGACAGGGGTTCATTGCATTGCTAACGCCGGACGGGCGCGAAGCCTATACCCGGAACGGCAATCTAGCCATCAGTGCGAACGGTCTCCTGCAAACCAACAGCGGCATTCCGATCCAGGGGGAAAACGGCCCCATCACCGTCCCGCCGGATACGGAAGTCGCCATTGCTCCGGATGGCACGGTTTCTGCCGTCCCGCGATTCGGAACGCCGAACACCGTGTCGGTCGTGGGCCGCATCAAATTGGTCAATCCCCCCGAGCATGCCCTGGCGCGGGGCGACGACGGCTTATTTCGCCTGCAGCCCGGCATGGCCGAGGATATGGGGACTGGAAACGTCACGGTCGTTTCCGGCTTTTTGGAGGGCAGCAATGTCGACATGGCGGCGGAGATGGTTTCCATGATTTCCGTGGCCCGGCAATTCGAGATGCAGATGAAAGTGATTTCGACGGCCGATGAAAACGACCGGGCCGCAACCAAATTGTTGTCGCTAACCTAGACCCCCGTGGGGGCTAAATAACCAGACTGTGCCTTGCCAATGGCGGGCAATTTAGAAATTGATCGCTCACCTGCCAATGAAGTCCATGAGTAACTGGTTTTCCGATAATTCTCGCTCCATCGGGCGTACTCCCCTTGTTCGCCTCAACCGCGTTACCGACGGGGCGCCAGCTACCGTACTCGCCAAAATCGAGGGGCGCAATCCGGCCTATTCGGTCAAGTGCCGTATCGGTGCCGCGATGGTCTGGGATGCTGAGATACGTGGTCTCCTCGGCCCGGGCAAGGAACTGGTGGAACCAACCAGCGGCAATACCGGCATTGCGCTCGCCTTCGTCGCTGCCGTCTACGGCATCCCGCTCACGCTGACTATGCCCGAGACCATGAGTCTCGAGCGCAGAAAGCTCCTTGCTGCCTACGGCGCCAAGCTGGTCCTGACCGAAGGCACTAAAGGCATGGGTGGAGCCATCGCCAAGGCCGAGGAGATCGCCGCCTCCGATCCCGGTAAGTATGTCCTGCTGCAGCAGTTCAAGAACCCGGCCAATCCAGCCATTCATGAATCGACCACCGGGCCGGAAATCTGGATCGACACCGACGGCAAGGTCGACATCTTCGTTTCAGGTGTCGGTACTGGTGGCACCATCACCGGCGTTTCCCGCTACTTCAAGAAGACGCGCGGCGCCAAGCTGTGGTCGGTGGCGGTCGAGCCGTCGGCCAGCCCGGTGCTGACCCAGACGCGCAATGGCGAGCCGGTTAAACCGGGGCCGCACAAGATTCAGGGCATCGGCGCCGGCTTCGTACCGCAGGTGCTTGACCTCTCGTTGATCGATGCCATCGAACAGGTCAGCAACGAGGAGGCTGTCGCCTACGCAAGGCGCCTGGCGCGCGAGGAGGGCATCATCTCCGGTATTTCCAGCGGCGCCGCAGTGGCCGTCGCCAGCCGCCTGGCGCAGCGGCGGGAAAACGCCGGCAAGACCATCGTCGTCATCTTGCCGGATTCCGGCGAGCGCTACCTCAGTTCGGTGTTGTTCGAGGGCGTATTCAACGAGGCGGGGTTACCGGTCTGATCCGGCGAAGATTGGCATAACCCAGCCCCTACCTGTTTGTAATTCCCCTTTTATCCATCAATTCACTTGTCAATTAAGGAGAAAAAATGCCCAAAAAGATATTGATCGTTGCCGCAGCGGTGATAGCCATCGCGCTTAGCGGCTGCGCCGGCAACGGCAGCTATAGCGGAGGTTACGGAGGCGGTGCGAGCAGCGGCGGACATTCCCACTGATTGGAAGATATCCGTCGCGACTGAACGAAGATGAGCGTCCCTGGCCACGCCCATCTTCGTCGTTAGCGGCTTTGTGGAAGCGACGCCATTGCACTGGATTGCAAGCCGGTACCGCCGAGAATTTCGTCACCCGCTCCGACGATCAGCCGGCAAGCTGCTTGATGCGTTCGGCAAGGTGTCCGAACGCTTCGTTTATGTACTCCAATGTCTTGGCTTCCGCGCCCTGGGCGCGTAGCGAGTCTTTGAAGCTGTCCAGTTCGGCCAGCCATTGCCGATGCAGCCGACCCAGTTCGTTGACTTGCTGCTGGAAGACTTGCAGGCTGCCGCTGCCACGAAATGCTTGATAGCCGCGCTCCAGGGTTGCCGCCGTGAGCAGCAGTTGGGTAGCCCGTTGTTTATGCTCCTCAGAAAACTCGGCCGGGCCATCATAGGGCCGCGATGTCTTGTTGCGCTCGGCTTCGGAGGCTTCCTCCATGATGTGGGCGTAGCGGTAAAACCCAGGATATTCGCGAGACAACGCCATGAGCTGCTGGTCGGAGGTGCCGACCCAAATCTTGTGCAGGTCGGGCACGTAACCCATCATGCGGTTGACGATGGCGTGTGCCTCGCTGACGCCCTGGGCGGCAAGCTGCTGCATGTGCTGATCGATCTTCGCGGCCAGCCGGCGAAATTCATTCATGCTCATGCATGCCCCCGTTTTTCATCAGCGATGCGGTCGTTCATCGGGCGTCCGGTCAGGCGGTAGCAAGCGTCAGGTGCCCAATCGGCTCGGCCGCCGGTCGCACCTTGATTTCGATGTCGTAGCCCAGGCGATTCAGGCAGTCCATCAGCTTGCGCTCGGACAGGTTGGTGAAGTCGCCATGCATCATGCCCGATACCTTCGGTTGCGGGATGCCCATGCGCTTGGCCGCCGCTTGTTGCGTCAGGCTCAGGGCGCGCATCGCCTTCCTGATCTCGATTACCAGGCCAGTTTTGATCTTCAGCTTTTCGGCGTCGGGCAGTCCCAGGTCGGCGAAGACGTTGCCCGAGCTGCGTTGAACCTCGACGCCTTCAATGATTCGTTTTTCCATTTCGTAACTCCTGTGCCATTGCCTCGGCCACCTTCAGCCGAGCGCGGATGATGTCCATGTCCACCTTGGGCGTGGCGATCCCGCTCTTGCTCTTCTTCTGGAAGCAGTGCAGGACGAATACCGCTTCCGCGAACTTCACCGTGTAGACCGCCCGGTACGTGCCACCGACATCGTCTTCGACGACCTCCAGCACGCCGGCCCCGCCGTAGCCCTTGAGCACTTTGGCCGCGTCGTCCTGGTCGCCCATCTGGGCTAGCGACAGCGCGTAACCGAAACGCCGACGCACGTCGGGCGGCAACGCCATCAGATCCTTGTAGCTGCTCGCGATCCATTCGAGCGGTTTTTCGTTGTCGGCCATGGTGGCAGCTTATACCTGTACAGGTAATACAACAAGCACGACAGTCACAAAGCAGGTGTCGCTAAACAAGTGTTTTACGACATATCTGCAACAGTCGCCTGCACCAACCTCCTGGTGGCCCCAAAAATGTGCGGAAAACTCTGTCGCCAGGCGCTACCATACGAAAACCCATTCTTGATGGTTATCCGCCTATGTTGGTCGGCTACATGCGCGTGTCGTCGGACTCTGACCGCCAGAGCACGGACTTGCAGCGCGATGCGCTGCTCGCCGCTGGCGTCGATCCACGTCACCTGTTCGAGGATCATGCCTCCGGCGCGAAAGATGACCGCGCCGGTCTGGCGCGGGCGCTCGAATTCGTCCGGCCCGGCGACGTGCTGGTGGTGTGGAAGCTCGACCGGCTGGGCCGTTCGCTGTCGCACCTGCTCACCATCGTGACCTCGCTCAAGGATAAGCGGGTGGCGTTCCGCTCGCTGACCGAGAACCTGGACACCACGACGCCCTCGGGCGAGTTCCTGTTCCAGGTGTTCGGCGCGCTCGCGCAGTACGAACGTGCCCTGATCCAGGAGCGCGTCGTGGCCGGCCTGGCCGCCGCGCGCAAACGCGGCCGGATCGGCGGGCGGCCGCAGGCGATCACCGGCGAGAAGCTGGACGCCATCGTCGCCGCGCTCGATGGCGGCATGTCCAAGGCGGCGGTGTGCCGCAACTTCAACGTCAAGCGCACTACGCTGATTGAAACACTGACGCGAGCGGGTTGGCGTGGCGCGGGAAAGGCGGCCGATGAACAACAAGAATAAGCTGCTCACCGTCTTATCCGACGCCGAGCAGGAGGCCCTGTACGGCCAGCCGGACCTCGACGATGCGCAGCGGCTGGAATACCTGGCCTTGACCGAAACCGAACTGGCGCTCGCCAGCAGCCGGCCCGGCATACCCACCCAAGTCTATTGCATCTTGCAGATCGGCTATTTCAAAGCCAAGCACGCCTTCTTCCGTTTTGACTGGAACGAGGTCGAAGACGATTGCGCCTTCGTGCTGAGCCGCTATTTCCACGGCGAGCCGTTCGAGCGCAAGCCGATCACCAAGCACGAACACTACACCCAGCGCGAGCGGGTCGCCGAGCTGTTCGGCTACCGGCCGTGGGCAGCCGGCTTCCTGCCGCAACTCGCGCAGCAGGCCGCGCTGATCGTGCGCCGCGACGTGGCCCCTGGATTCGTGGCCACCGAGCTGATTGTCTGGCTCAACGAGTACAAAATCATCCGGCCCGGCTACACCACGCTGCAAGAACTGGTCAGCGAAGCCCTGTCCGCCGAGCGTCGGCGGCTGGGCGGCCTGCTTGTCGAAGTATTGGAAGAACCTGCCAGGGCCGCGCTGGCCCAGCTCCTGGTGCGCGATGACACCCTGTCGCAACTGGCGGCGCTCAAGCAGGACGCCAAGGATTTCGGCTGGCGTCAGATGGCCCGCGAACGCGGGAAGCGCGCCACGCTGGAGCCGCTGCACGGGATCGCCAAGGCGCTGCTGCCCAAGCTGGGTATCTCGCAGCAAAACCTGCTGTACTACGCGAGCCTGGCGAACTTCTATACCGTCCATGACCTGCGCAACCTGAAGGCCGATCAGACCCAACTCTACTTGCTGTGCTATGCCTGGGTACGCTATCGGCAGCTCTCCGACAACCTGGTCGATGCGATGGCCTACCACATGAAGCAGTTGGAGGATGAAAGCAGTGCTGACGCAAAGCAGTCCTTTGCCGCTGAGCAGACGCGCCGCCAGCAAGACACCCCGCAGGTCGGCCGCCTGCTTTCGCTCTACATCGACGACAGCGTGCCCGATCCCACGCCGTTCGGCGATGTGCGCCAGCGCGCCTACAAGATCATGCCGCGCGACACGCTGCAAACCACTGCGCAGCGCATGAGTGTGAAGCCGGGGAGCAAACTGGCGCTGCACTGGCAGGCGGTGGACGGCCTGGCCGAGCGTATCCGCCGCCATCTTCGACCGCTATATGTCGCGCTCGACCTTGCCGGCACCGATCCGGACAGCCCGTGGCTCGCGGCGCTGGCTTGGACCAAGGGCGTGTTCGCCAAACAGCAGCGCCTGTCGCAGCGACCGCTCGCCGAATGTCCGGCGGCCACGCTGCCGAAACGCTTGCGGCCGCACCTGCTGACCTTCGATACCGATGGCAAACCGACGGGCCTGCATGCCGATCGCTACGAGTTCTGGCTGTACCGCCAGGTCAGGAAGCGCTTTCAGTCGGGTGAACTCTACCTCGACGACAGTTTGCAGCACCGTCATTTCTCCGACGAGTTGGTTTCAATGGACGAGAAGGCCGCCGTGCTCGCGCAAATGGACATCCCCTTCCTGCGGCAGCCGGTCGATGCCCAGCTCGACGCGCTGGCGGCCGAACTGCACACGCAATGGCTGGCGTTCAACCGCGAGCTGAAGCAGGGCAAGCTGACCCACCTGGAATACGAGCAGGATACGCAGAAGCTGACTTGGCGCAAGCCCAAGGGCGAGAACCAGAAGGCCCGCGACAAGGCGTTCTATGAGCAACTGCCATTCTGCGACGTGGCCGACGTGTTCCGCTTCGTCAACGGCCAGTGCCAGTTTCTGTCGGCGCTGACGCCCTTGCAGCCGCGCTATGCGAAAAAGGTGGCCGACACCGACAGCCTAATGGCGGTCATCATCGCGCAGGCGATGAACCACGGCAACCAGGTCATGGCGCGCACCAGCGACATTCCGTACCACGTGCTGGAGAGCGCCTACCAGCAGTATTTGCGCCACGCAACGCTGCACGCGGCCAACGACTGCATCAGCAACGCCATCGCGACGCTGCCGATCTTCCCGTATTACTCGTTCGACCTCAACACGCTGTACGGTGCCGTCGATGGCCAGAAATTCGGCGTCGAACGGCCGACCGTGAAAGCGCGCTACTCGCGCAAATACTTTGGGCGCGGCAAAGGCGTGGTCGCCTACACGCTGCTGTGCAACCACGTGCCGCTCAACGGCTACCTGATCGGCGCGCACGACTACGAGGCCCATCACGTATTCGACGTCTGGTATCGCAACACATCGGATATCGTACCGACCGCGATCACCGGCGACATGCACAGCGTCAACAAGGCCAACTTCGCCATCCTGCACTGGTTCGGTCCACGCTTCGAGCCACGCTTCACCAACCTCGACGACCAGTTGAAGGAACTGTACTGCGCCGACGATCCGGCGCTGTACGAGAAGTGCCTGATCCGGCCGGTCGGGAGAATCGACCGCGATCTCATCATCGGCGAGAAGCCGAACCTCGATCAGATCGTCGCCACGCTGGGGCTGAAGGAGATGACGCAGGGCACGCTGATCCGCAAGCTGTGCACCTACACCGCGCAAAACCCGACGCGGCGTGCGGTGTTCGAGTTTGACAAGCTCATCCGCAGCATCTACACGCTGCGCTACCTGCGCGATCCCCAACTGGAGCGCAACGTACACCGCTCGCAGAACCGCATCGAGTCCTATCACCAGCTACGCTCGACCGTCTCCCAGGTCGGTGGCAAGAAGGAACTGACCGGGCGTACCGACATCGAGATCGAAATCAGCAACCAGTGCGCCAGGCTGATCGCCAACGCGGTCATCTTTTACAACTCGGCCATTCTGTCACGGCTACTGACGAGGTACGAGGCAGGCGGGAATGCCAAGGCGATGGCGCTCATCACTCAGATGTCGCCGGCGGCATGGCGGCACATCCTGCTGAACGGGCATTACACCTTCCAGAGCGACGGCAAGTTGATCGACCTGGATGCGCTCGTGGCCGGACTGGAACTGGGGTGACGGAAAAATCTGGGGTTCCGGCTTACATCCCCA
>CAMKYP010000176.1 GCA_946477505.1 uncultured Dechloromonas sp.
GGCGATGCCGTTCTTGAATTCTTCGAGCGCCAGGTCGATCCCGCGATTGGCATCCTGGCCAAGCGCCGCGAGCGGGCCTTCGAGAACGACCAGGGTGCCGATTTTCAACGTCTGTTGGGCCTGTGCGACACCGCCGGCCAGCAGCAGGCCGATGGCGGCAATGGCGCCGGCGAGTCGGGTAGGTTGCAGTTTTTTCATTTCAATGTCTCCATGATTTTTGTAGGTACGGCAGCGCCTGCGTCGGCCGAGCGGCCGATGCAGCCGGGTCAAGCGGCGCGACGGCTTTGCATCGCCGCCTGCAGACGGCGCGCGATGCCGAGCAGACCGTCCGGGGAAAACAGGACGACCGCGAGGAATATCGAGCCGATCAACAGGTTGAAACGATCGGCGCCAACGATCGTTCCGGCGAAGTTCTGAAGCAGGACGTAGAGGACGGCCCCGATGAAGGCCCCGACCGGGTGGCGCAGGCCGCCGACGACGGCCATGATCAGGATGGCGTTGATCCCGCCGAGATCGACGGAGCCCGGCGAAATGCGCTGGTTGTACCAGACCATCAGCACGCCGCCGAGCGCCGCCGGCACGCCGGCCGCGGCAAAAGCGGCGACCTTGATTGCCGTCACCGAATAGCCGAGCGCCGCCGCCTTGCGCGGGTCATCGCGCACCGCCTGCAAGGCCAGCCCGGCCGGCGTCGCGACGAGGTAGCGGATACCGGCGTAGAACACCGCCGCGACACCCAGGCAGATGAAGTAGAAAACATGCGCCTCGTCGCGGATCGGCCGCTCGAACAGCTGCGGCACCGCCACCCCCTGCAAACCGTTGAAGGCGTTGAACACGGTATCGTTCTGCTGGACCAGGAAAAAGAAGCCCATGCCGATGGCAAGCGTGATCATCAGCAGGTAGATGCCCTCGGTGCGCGCCGCGAGAAAGCCGACGAAAATCGAGAACAGCACCGCGACGAGTACGGCAAAGGCGACCGCCAGCGGCCAGGGCAGCGGCACCCCCATCGCTTCGGCATTGACGCTGGTCAGGGCCAGCGCGTAGCCGGCGACGCCGGCCACCGTCATCTGGGCCAGCGACACCATGCCGCCGTAGCCGGCGAGAAAGCTCAGCGACAGCGCGACCAGGCCGAAGAAGAGGCTGGGCGCGCCGATGTTGAGCACCCAGAAATTCGGCACCAGGAAGGGATAGAGCACGGCCCAGCAGAGCAGCGCCAGATCGTAGCGGATGAGGCGGGTTTCGAGCGGTGTGGACATCAGGCTTTCCTCCCGAACAGGCCGGCCGGCCGCCAGGCGAGCACGGCGGTCATCAAGACGTAGATCAGCATGTAGGCGTAAGTCGGCAGGTAGGCCATGCCCCACTGCTCGACCAGCCCGACCAACACCGCGCCGACCGCCGCGCCGACGATGCTGCCCATGCCGCCGACGATGGTGACGACCAGCGACGAGAGCAGGTAGCGCGCATCCTCGCCCGGCGATACCGAGAGCACGGTGCCGCCGAGCACGCCGGACAGGCCGGCCAGCCCGGCCCCGACGGCGAAGACGAGAACGAACAGGCGCGAGGTGTTGATGCCGAGCGCCGAGAGCATTTCGCGGTCGTCGACACCGGCCCGGATGGCCGCCCCGAAGCGCGTCCGGTTCAGACCCAGCCAGAGCACGATGCCGATGCCCAGCGCCACCAGCAGCAAACTCAGGCGCAGCAGCGGATATCCGCCGATCAGCGGCAGTTCGATGCTGTCCTGCAGGAACTCGGGCGGCTGGAACTGCAAGGTCAGGCTGCCGAACTTGGCGAGCAGCAGGTCGGCAATGACGACCGACAGGCCGATGCTGACCAGTGCCTGGCGCAAGTCCTCGCCCTGCATCCAGTCGAGGAAGAAGAGATGCATCGCCATGCCGAGCACGGCGACGATCAAGGCCCCGGCCAGCAGCGCCAGATACCAGTTGCCGCTCCACTCGCCTACCTGGTAGCCGAGATAGCCGCCCAGCAGGTAGAGCGAACCGTGCGCCAGGTTGACCGAGCGCATCAGGCCGAAGATCAGCGTGAAGCCGACTGCCACCAGGAAATACAGCGCGGCCACGGTCAGCCCGTTCAGGGTTACCGTCAGGAAAAGGTTCACCGGACGCCCCCGATGGCGACACCGGCTTCGTCGGCGATCCAGCTGGCCTTTTCGCTTTGCTTGAACATGAATTCGAAGGTAATGCCGTTCGGATCGACGACGAACACCTGGTGCAGCCCCTCGCCCGGCACCGTGCGCGGGTTGTACGGGTAGCCGGCCTTCTTCAGGCGCTCCTCGAAACCGGGCAGGCCCTCGCAGTTGAACGAAATGTGATCGATCACGCCGCTGCCGGCCGTCTGGCCACGGTCGCCGAGGTAGCGCACCAATTCGGCATCGCCAGTATCGAGCGCCATCATATGAACCACCGGCAAACCGGCCGCCGAGTACATCCAGTAACCGGCGAACTTGAAATCGGGACGGTTGCCGACCTGCAAGCCGACCACCTCCTCGAAAAAGTGGCGGCTTTCTTCCAGCTTCGGGGTGCGCAACGTGAAATGGTTAAGGTCGATGGCTTTCACTTTTGTCTCCTGCCTTTGGTTGATAATTAATCAATTAGTTGATTTATTAGTAACGACGTCTTTATAGAAGATTCAAAACCTCAAGGCAAGAAATATTTCGTTATAGACAACCGGTTGATTAAAAATCAACGCCATCAACCCACTGGCAGCATCAAGCACTGCGCCACGACTTTTTGACATATCCGTTATGCACCTCAAGAACCTCGGGAATATGCCGTTATCAATTGCACGCCCCCCGGCATTCGAGCCCCCCGAGATCACATAGGCCACGGATACCGGTATGAATATTGCGGAAGGGAAAACCAATGAAGCTCCCCCCACTGCCGTCGGCAGCCCAATTTCGAAATGGCCCGAAGCGGCCACTTTCCGGAGAATCGGAAAGCGCTGTTGCCCGACTTTCCGAAACCCCATCTGAACGCGAAGCCAAACGTTTGGCAGACATGCGGGCGGCCCTCAAGCGCCTGCGTGAATTACCCTCAGCCAGGGAATCGGCTGCAGTTCAACGCCTGAACAAGGCGCAGCAGCTATTGCAGCAAATTCGTGCGCTCAAGCAGGCGATCGCCCTCGCTACGCCAGAGCAGGCAAAGGCACTGGCAGCACAACTGCGTCAGCTAGCTGGGCAATTGGCCAGTCTTGGCAAGGGAGGCGATGGAGGGCTGTCGCTGCCGAACGCTGCCTCCACCTCGGGAGAGGGCAGTCAGCCGGGGAATAGCGCGGCAGTTAGCACAACAGAAAGCGCCAGTGCTGCGACAACGGCAACCGAAGCATTCGCGACACTTGAGACAACCACTGCGACGGAAGGGGCAGCGAATAGCGACGGACAAGCCCCCTCAGCTTCCGGCGAAGAGGCAGGCCCTGCATTGGCGACGGACAACGAAGGGACTCCCGAAGCAGCACGCGCTGGCGCGGATGAGGCAATCAGAGAAGACAACCCCTTCTCCGATGGGAACAAAACCGAGGAAGCACTGCGCAATGTGCTCAAGGAGGCATGGGCAGAATTGAAAAGCGCGGCAGCCATGCTCAAGGCAAAAATGCAACAGCTCACCCATGCGGACCGAGCCCGTGTCGAAGAGCATCTACGCGCCATCGACACACTCGCCAGCCAAGCCGGCGTTGGCGGAACCTACGATATTTCCTTCGGCGAACCGTCTATCCCCTCGCTCATTGACGTCAAAGCCTGACCCAGAAGCCATCCAACCCGGGCAATCAATGCAGCAAATCTGCATCACCCGATCGGTAGGCTCGTCTTGTATTTGACCTGCTTGAGGGTCACGCTGGAACGTATGCTGGCGACATGGGGAATGCGCGCCAACCGGTCGACGATAAAACTTTGCAATGCCTTGAGATCGGTCATCACGACACGTAAAAGGTAATCCGAATCCCCGGTCATCAGGTAACACTCCATGACTTCAGGACAGTTGGCGATGGCGTCTTCGAACAGATGCAAGGCTTGACCAACCTGCTTTTCCAGACTGACCTGGATGAACACCGAAACGTTGAGACCAATCGCCTCCGGATTGAGCAGCGTCACATAATCCCGGATAACACCGGCAGCTTCCAGATCGCGCACGCGACGCAAACACGGGGCTGGCGACAAATGACAACGCTCGGCAAGTGCCACGTTGGTGATCCTGGCATCCGCCTGCAAACACTCCAGCAAGCGGATATCCGTCTGATCCAGCCCAAAACCAACCCGATCATTGCTCATACAAATAAATTTCCAAACAATTATTGCCAAACAATACGCAGCAATCAGCTAATTCGCAACAACTGAACATCCTCGCCGAAGTAATGTTTCCGTGTCGGGAAGCAGCAGAACCCGACACGGAAACCCAAGAAAATCCATAACCAAATCGAGGATGACAAAATGAAAATGCCACACCGTTTGATTCCGGTGATTTCGCTTACCTTACTTTGCGGCACCACGATTGCCGACAATCACAACCACGCCCAACCCTCACAATCCGGCAATGCCTATACACAGAAAGTCACCCGCGAGGTGATGTCGATGGGGCAACCCGTCAAGGAAGCACCGGGATACAGCCTTGAGTTGGTCAAATACACCATTCCACCACGCACCAAGCTACCCGTTCACATCCACCCCGGCATGCAAACGGAAAGGGTCGAAGCCGGGACACTGACTTTCAGTGTGGTTCAGGGCACGGCCTTCATTACGCGCCGTGATGGCAGCAAGGAAAGTATCAATGCCGGCCAGAGCACTCGCCTCAATGTCGGTGACCAACTCACCGAACCCAATGGCATGGTTCATTACGGCGAAAATGAAACGGACAACCCGGTCGTTCTGATCAGTGCCTCGCTCATGGAAGAAGGCAAGCCCAAAGCCATTCTGGTCAAGCCGTAATACCCAAAGGGGGCGGCATGCGCCCCCGCTCTACGAGGACCCCAACATGCAAATCGATCCCAAACGTACCGCCATCCTGCTCATCGAATTCCAGAACGACTTCGCCAGCGAAGGCGGCACCCTCCATGACGCCGTAAAAGGGGTCATGGCTTCCAACAACATGCTGCAAAATACGGTTGAACTGGTCCGGGATGCCCGTGATCTGGGCATAACCGTCATCCATGCGCCCATTTCCTTCAAATCTGGTTATACCGAACTGAACGACACCCCCTACGGAATTCTCAAAGGCGTCGTAGACACCCAATCGTTCGTCAAAGACACCTGGGGTGCCGAAATCGTCCCGGCACTGCATCCCCAGGCCGACGACATCATTGCCGAGGGCAAGCGCGGGCTCTGCGTCTTCTCCAGCACCAATCTCGATTTCATCCTGCGCAGCAAGGGAATCGAAACACTCGCCGTCGCCGGCTTTCTCACCAATTGCTGCGTTGAATCGACCCTACGCTCCGGTTACGAGAAGGGGTTCAATGTCATCGGGCTCACCGACTGCACCGCAGCGACCAGCGAGATCGAGCAACAAGTCGCCATCGAGAAAAACTATCCGATGTTCTCCAGGCCCATGACGAAAAACGACTTTCTGGATACGGCACGCGGAAGCGACAAGGCCGTTTCTGCCGGCCGCGGTTACGCATCATGATCTCGCGCTCAACACCCCTTGGCAGCGCCTTGCGCCGCTCGGTGCTTACCGGCGCGACATTGCTCGCATTACATGCAGGCAACGCCGTTGCCCAAGCTGGCTGCCCAAGCGATCTCGAGGCAGCCACCATCGCTGCCAACCATGCGGCACGTGAGGCAATTACACCGCCACCATCGATGAGCATGGCCAATGCCGAGTGCGGCCGCGAAAAACTGACGCGCTTCCTGGCTCAATCGCAAGGCGCTGTCGTCGGCTACAAGGCCGGCCTGACCAACCCGGCAGTGCAGAAACGATTTGGTCATGACAGCCCGATCCGGGGAACGCTATTCTCGGGAATGATCCTCAAGGATGGCGCAGAAATACCGGCGCGGTACGGAGCAAAACCCATCTTCGAGGCCGACTTGGTCGTTGAAGTCGGCGACGCCAGGATCAACCAGGCCGTTACGCGCGCCGATGCCATGCGCCACCTGTCGCGTATCTATCCGTTCATCGAGCTGCCCGACCTGATGGTCGACGATCCGTCACGTCTTACCGGCGCATCCCTGGTCTACCTCAATGTCGTTGCGCGCCTCGGCGTGCTGGGCGCACCACTTGACGTCGCCTCGCTGCAATCGCCACTTGATACGCTGGCCAACATGACCGTTCGTCTTGTCGACGAGAGCGGCAAGGAACTCGACTCCGCCAAAGGTGCGGCAATCCTGGGCCACCCGGTCGATGCGGTGCTGTGGTTAATCAAGGATCTCAAACGCGCGGGAATAACGCTGAAAAAAGGCGATCTGCTCAGCTTGGGTTCTTTTTCCAAACCGCTGGCGCCCAAGTCGGGAAGCAGCGCCAAGGCAATCTACGAAGGCCTTCCGGGCACACCGTCGGTCAGCGTTCGTTTCCAATAACCCCCTTTTTCCTGCCGCAACCCCTTACCCGCCCTCGTGGCGGGTTTTTTTCAAAAACAGAAAGCTGTCTCATGAACTTTTCTCGAAGTGGCCGAGGCAAAAAACTACCGCCCGAGACCTGAGCATTCAGCCACCTGCAGTCACCCACGCACCATATCTGGCTTGTTCTTGCGACAGATACTCTTAAAGAAGCGCCGATTCATTCTTAAGTCATCGTTCCGGCGGAATCCGGAATCCGGACAAATCAAGCAATGGGACACCGGCTTTTGCCGGTGTGACGAACAAATCAGCACTTTCTTGGGTCTTCAGGCTGTCTACGCCCCCTTGCCCAAGCGATCCGCAATGCCCAGCAGAAAATCCACCACCACCCGCACGCGCAGCGCGCGGTAGCGGTCGGCGCTGTACACCAGCCAGTTGCTGCCCTGATAGCGGCCCAACAGCTGCCAGCCGGGCAGCACCGGCACCAGCAGGCCGCGCGCCAGCGACTGGCGGGCGGTGAAGTCGGGCAGGCAGGCGATGCCGAAGCCCGCCTCCGCCGCCTCGCGGCGCATTTCGCTGTGGTTGCTGGCGTAACGGCCGCGCACATGGACCACCCGGCGCTCATTGCCGCTGACCAGACACCATTCGTCATCGCCCGGTAGTTCGGCGAGATGCAGGCAACTGTGCCGGGCCAGATCGGCCGGCTGTTGCGGCGTGCCGGACCGGGCCAGATACTCCGGGCTGGCATAGAGCAGGGTGCGCACTTCCATGAACGGGCGCGCCACATAGCCCGGCGGCGGGTCGCCAAAGCGCAGGGCGATATCGACCCCGCCGGCGATGAAATCCACCGCGTGGTCGCTGACCGCCAGTTCCAGATCGAGCTTGGGGTAGGCGTGTAGCAAGCGCGGCAGCTCGGGGTGGATCAGCTGGCGCAACGCCGCCTTGGGTGCCGCGATACGCACGCGGCCCTCCACCGTGCTGGCATGACTGGCCGCCCCGTCGCAGGCTGCCCGTGCCGCTTCGAGCATGGCCCGGGCGTGGCGCAGCACCTCCTGACCGCCGGCCGTCAGGCGCAGGCTGCGGGTGCTGCGTTCCAGCACCTTGAGGCCGAGCGCCGCCTCCAGTCGGGCAATCTGCCGGCTCACCGCCGACGGCGTACTGCCCTGCGCACGCGCCGCCGCACTGAACGAGCCAGCCTCGATCACATTCACCAGCGCCGCCAAGTCGGGCAGCAAGGGGAGCAGTTCATTTGTTCTCATGGCGCACAAATCCTTTGCATTACAACCGGATTATCAATCGATTTACGCCATTTCATACTATGGAAACTCTGCATAAGCGCCCATCATGCAGCGCAATTTGAGAAAATGACGGCATT
>CAMKYP010000177.1 GCA_946477505.1 uncultured Dechloromonas sp.
GAAGGACGCAGAGTCCGACTGGCCGGGGTAATGCAGCGGCCAGACCTTCTTCAGATCATCGCCGAGAATCGGCGAGGAAATCGCCTGTTCACGGGCCTTGAACCAGTTGACGTTGCCACGCACGGTGTTGATTTCGCCGTTGTGGGCAATGTAGCGGAACGGGTGGGCCAGATCCCAGGTCGGGAAGGTGTTGGTCGAGAAGCGCTGGTGCACCAGGGCCAGCGCGGTAACGGTGCGCTTGTCCTGCAGGTCGAGGTAGTACACGCCGACCTGGTCGGCCAGCAGCAGGCCCTTGTAGTTCACGGTACGTGCCGAGAAGGACGGCACATAGAATTCCTGGCCATGCTTGAGCTTCAGCGACTTGATGGCGTTGGCGGCACGGCGGCGGATGATATACAGCTTGCGCTCGAGGGCATCGGTGACGAAAACGTCCGGGCCGCGGCCGACGAAGATCTGGCGGATCACCGGCTCCTTGGCCTTGACCGTCGGCGACATCGGCATGTCGGCATTGACCGGCACATCGCGCCAACCAAGGATGATCTGGCCTTCGGCCAACACGGAACGCTCGATTTCCTCGACGCAGGCGTGGCGCGAAGCGGCTTCCTGCGGCAGGAAGACCATGCCGACGCCGTACTCACCAGCTGGCGGCAGCTCAACGCCCTGTTTGGCCATTTCCTCGCGATAGAACTGATCCGGAATCTGGATCAGGATACCGGCACCGTCACCCTGCAGCGGGTCGGCGCCGACAGCGCCGCGGTGGTCGATATTTTTGAGGATCAACAAACCCTGCTCGACGATATTGTGGCTCTTCTGGCCTTTGACATGGGCAACAAAGCCCACGCCGCAAGCGTCGTGCTCGTTGGCGGGGTCGTACAAACCCTGCCGATCAGGTACTGCCGGTTCCATCACACGCATTCCTTCATAGTACTTGGCCCTCCTGCATCAGGACCAATGATGAAAAAAGCCGAACGTCATATTTGACGCTTCGGCCTGTACGAAAATTTGAGGCAACCATTAAATATACTGGCAAACCCCTGTCGAATCAAGATGCTGCGATGCACCAAACCCGCCCACAGCGAGTCAATTGCACCCCGCCGCAGTACATCGCGCTTCAATTGCAGCCGCAATCTGCTCAGGCGTCGCGACATCGGAAACGACAGCCTTGCCGATAACCTGCAGCAATACCAGGCGCAGCTTTCCATCCAGAACCTTCTTGTCATGGCTCATCAGCTCGACGTATCGCTCGACACCAAGCCGTGGAGCCCATACTGGCAAACTGGCCCGAACAAAGATGCTCTCGATCCGAGCCACGGTTGCCGCGTTGATCCACCCCAAAGCGCATGACAATTCGGCAGCAATGAGCGTACCGGCCGACACCGCCTCCCCATGCAGCCACTCGCCGTACCCCATGCCGGTTTCGATGGCATGGCCGAAGGTATGCCCGAGATTGAGCAAGGCGCGTTCGCCGCTCTCCCGTTCATCGGCAGCAACAACCTCTGCCTTGTTGGCACAGGACCGGCGCACCGCATAAACCAGCGCAGCCTGGTCGCGTGCCAGAAGCTTTTCCAGATTGACCTCCAGCCAATCGAAAAACTCTGGATCACGAATCAGACCATATTTGATAACCTCCGCCAGCCCTGCCTTGAGCTCCCGGTCAGGAAGCGTGTCAAGGGTGGAAATATCCGCCAGTACCAACTTGGGCTGATAGAAGGCGCCGATCATGTTCTTTCCCATCGGGTGATTGATCGCTGTCTTTCCACCCACCGACGAATCGACCTGCGAAAGCAAGGTCGTCGGCACTTGGATAAACGGCATCCCACGTTGATAACATGCGGCGGCAAAACCGCCCATATCTCCGATGACACCGCCCCCCAAGGCAATCAATACCGTGTTGCGCTCGCAACGCTCTGTCAACAAGGCATCGAAGATCAGGTTCAGCGTCTCCCAAGTTTTGTACCTCTCGCCATCAGGCAAGATGACCGTATGCGCTGAGATACCACCACGTGCCAGTGTTTCGCACAAACGGCTCAGATAGAGCGGCGCCACAGTTTCGTTGGAAACCACCACCACCGTTTTCTGCTTGATAAAAGGAAGGAGCAATCCCTCCTGCCCCAGAAGACCCGGGCCGATATGAATGGGATAGGAGCGCTCCCCAAGCGCAACCTCAAGGGTTTCAATCATGCTTTGCATAACCGGTTGAATTCTCTCAAGAGATGCTGAACAATCCCCGCCGCCACCAAATGGGAGCCATCGACAACGATATTCGCGGCCTCCCGGTAAAGAGGATCCCGCACTGCATGCAACTCCTCTAGGCGAGCCAACGGATCATCGACGTGGAGCAACGGACGGTTACGATCGTGGCGCGTCCGCTCGAACAGCAATCGGGGAGGAACGTTTAGATAGACTACCCACCCCGTCTCGCTCAGACGTCGACGATTTTCGGGACTGATGACCACACCGCCTCCCGTAGCCAGCACAAGACCGCTTCCAGCGGTGAGTTCATGCAGTGTTTGTGCTTCACGGCGACGAAATCCGTCCTCGCCTTCAATTTCAAAGATCGTCGGAATAGGAACCCCGGTTCGCTCCACGATTTCGTGGTCGGAATCCATAAAAGGACGACCCAAACGCTTGGCAAGCATGCGCCCGACGGTCGTCTTGCCAGCCCCCATCAGGCCTACCAGATAAATGTTTCGATTTTGTTCCACGTCGGGATTTTATCTGAGTCTTGAATAGGCACAAAAAAGGCCGGCAACAGCCGGCCTCATCGTGACAGAAGCGAGTTTAGTCGAGCTGAACCTTATCGGAAATCACCCGCGGCGTAATGAACACCAGCAACTCACGACGCTCCCCCTTGTCGCTCTTTACTTTGAACAACCAGCCGAGGAACGGGATATCACCCAGAAGAGGCACTTTCTCCACCGTATTTTCGGTCTTGGTAGAGAAGACCCCACCGATCACGACCGTACCGCCGTTCTCGACCAGAACGTTCGTCTCGACCACCGAACTCTTGATTGGCGGGTTGAGATACCCATTCGCACTAACGGCTTTTGTCCAATCCGGCTCCTCCTTCTTGACCACCAACGCCATCCGAACCGACCCCTCGGGAGTAATTTGTGGAACCACCTCAAGAGAAAGTTTCGCCGGCTTGAAGTTGACGGTCAGAGTTGTCGTTCCACCGGAACTTGACGAAGTTATATACGGAACCTCAATACCGTCCTCAATTTTTGCCTTGACGTTATTCGCAGTAATTACACGAGGACTGGAAATGATCTTGCCAATACCATCAGATTCAAGCGCTGCCAATTCGAGATTCAGAAACTTGGTCAAGTTCGAATTAAACAACGAAACCGCCAGCGTACCCCCCTTAGAGGAGTAACCAGGCAAGTTCACACCAACCATTTGCGGCGTTGTTTGCGTTGGATTGGTCACGGTCGGCGTGGTCGTCCCTGGTTTGATACTGCCCCCAGTTGCATTCCAGCCACTACCACCCAACTGGCTAAGTTTCTGATTGAGGAAATTCAGCTTGACGCCAATATCGCGATTAAAACTATCGCTAGCCTCAACAACCCGCGCCTCAATCAGCACTTGTCTCGCACCGATGTCGATCGCAGAAATAAATGCACGAATTTCTTCGAGTTTGCTAGGAATATCGTTTACAAACAACAAATTCGATTGTGGATCTGCAACTGCACTACCGCGTTTACTCAGTATCCGCTGCGCCGCAACATTTGTCCCGGCCGTTGGCAAAGGGGCCGCACCTGCCACTGCAAGAGGCAAACCAGCCAACAACCTCGCCACATCCGGAGCCTTCTGATAATTCAACTGAAATTGTTCCAACTTCAGTGGCTCCAGTTCATTTATCTGTTGCTTTGACTCGAACTCAAGTTTCTCACGCGTTGCAATTTCATCGCGCGGGGCAATCATGATGATATTGCCCTTCTTCCGCATATCCAGACCTTTTTGCTGGAAAATAATATCGATTACTTGGTCGGCCGGCACATCCTTCAAAACCAAGGTCGTCGTACCGGTAACGGTTTCACTGATCACCGCATTCAACCCCAGTTCTTCGGCCATCAAGCGCAACAATGCCCGAACGTCCCCATTCTGATAATTTATGCTGACACGAGGCCCCTGATAGCCAACCTTCCCTCCTTGCACCAGCTTATTCGAGTCCTCGATAATTCGCTTGACTTCAATAATGAACTGGTTGTCGCTTTGATAAGCGTTATGCTCCCACAACCCCTTCGGAGTTATGGTCATGCGAACGTTGTCGCCGTTTGCACGCGTCTCAACTGAAGTTACAGGCGTGGCAAAGTCGGTAACATCCAACTTCCTACGTAGTCGATCTGGTACGGTTGTCTTGATGAAATCAACGACTAGCCCGGCCCCCTGCTGCCTAATGTCGATACCTGTCCCGGAATCACTCAGATCAACGATAACGCGCCCCTCTCCCTCCTTGCCACGACGAAACACTATGTCACTGACCGAATGCTTGACGCCAACCAGACTTTCCTCAGCGAAACGTGTAGAACGCGTAGATGCGTTTTCGATCACTCGCTCAATTGGAGAGAGGGTCACATAGAGTGATTTTCCTTCCAGGCGGGTTTTATAGTTCAGATGCTTCACCAGATTCAGAACCACACGGGTGCGGTCTCCAACCTGAACGACATTCATGCTGCGCAAGTCGCCCTGGTTGAACACTTGGCTGTTTTTCCCCAAAGCGTTGGCCGTAGACTGGAAGTCGAGCGCAATTTTCGCTGGATTCGCAACACTGAAACCCGCTGGGGGTGCCGCCAACGCCTCCTTCATATCTATACGCAATGCGATATCGTTCCCCTGTT
This sequence comes from uncultured Dechloromonas sp., assembly GCA_946477505.1. Taxonomy (GTDB): domain Bacteria; phylum Pseudomonadota; class Gammaproteobacteria; order Burkholderiales; family Rhodocyclaceae; genus Azonexus. The sequence continues at coordinate 4,842 of CAMKYP010000177.1, forward strand.
GGGCGACATTAACGGCCTCAATTGCATTCGACGGCGACGTTTCCGCATGTACGGAAGGTAACAAAGCAAGACACACCACAAAAGTGGCCATTGCGCGACTAATGACTTTCATTTCTTGCCCCCCTCCTTGCTCTGCAGGTAGAGGGAACTTTTGCGCTCACTCCAGTCACCGGCAGAATCCTGTATCAATTCCCGCACTTGTACTTCAGTGTCCGAAACCTGAGTCACCATGCCAAAATCAAGTCCCATGTAGTCTCCAACCTTAACCTGCTTGACCTTGTCTTCCACCTGAATGACGGCCATCGGACGTTTATTGACGTTCATGTAGCCAATCATTTTGAGCGACTCTAGCGGATACTTTTCCAGCATGCTGTTGCGAATTTCTCGCGCCTCGTAATCGGGCTGGAAGGCCCCCCCCTTGCCTGCCAACTGTTTGTATCTGGATTCAGGCTCGATCTTGTTAGTCTTGAAAGGATCGAGCACCCCATCCATTCCATAGGGGACGGGTTCGTAAGGCTTCACCTCAGGTAGTTTAGGAACATTACCGCGCATGTCTTTAGCGTTTTCCACCATCCACTGCTTCAAGTCCTCGTGGTCACCACCGGCACACGCCGTCAACACTCCGCAAATCGCAATGAGCACCGTGCGTTTCATTTCTTCGCTCCTTGCTCAGCCTTCTTTTGCTGCTCAGCCTTCTTTTGGCGAGAGACCTCTTCCTCATCGAGATAACGGAAGGTTTTGGTGGTCGCATCCAAAGTCAGTAGCCCACCCTCTTTTATTGGGGAGATAGAGATATTGTTAAGCGTCACGATTCTTGGCAGTTTGGCAATATCCGCCGCAAACGCACCAAAGTCATGGTAGCTGCCATTAATCTTGACCGTAACAGGAAGCTCGGCGTAGAAATCCTTGATTTGCTCCTGTCCTGGCTTGAACAGCTCAAATTGCAATCCACGACCAAGACCAGCCTGGTTGATTTCAATCAGAAGCGCTTCGATTTCCGACTTGTCCGGCAACTGCTTCAACAGTGCGCCAAAGGAGCGATCAATTTCTGCCAATTGCTGAACATACAAATCTAGATTTACGGCTTGGCGCTTCTTGTCGATATATTGCTGCTTTAAGGTCTCTTCTTCGCGCTGCTTGGATTCGAGGTCGACAAACTGGTCACTCCAAACAAACCACCAGCCTGCAGCAACAATAGCGACCAACAATCCGAACAAAATAGTTATTTTCGGAATCAGTGGCCATGCACCCGGATCGTTCGGGTTCAAGAAGCGGAAATCATCCGCTATTGACTGAAAATCAAGCGCCGGCAAGGAGATGGATTTGATATTCACTTTTTCCCCTTCCCTTCATCAGCGCCAACCCGGGTCAGGACAAACGTCATCCCGAATTCGTACATCCGACGACCTCCGGAGACTACTGCCTTACTCTCGATCAATTGTGGCTGCTCCATCCATGGAGACGCATCCAAGTTTCTCATCAGAGCGGAAATCCGCGCATTCGACTGCGCGTACCCGACCATAACGACCTTTAACCCATCCTGTTTGATAGATTTCAGATAACAACCTTCCGGCACCTGTTTGACCAGCTCACTCAGCAGATAGACCGTTTCACCGCGGTCTCGCTGCAGGTTTTCGATCACCTGCTTGCGGGCCAACAAAGCCTGCGTCTGTTCCTTTAGACGCTTGATCTGATCTAGCTGTTTATCGAGTACCGCAATCTCGCCCTTGAGGAAGCTGTTAGCCCCTTCCTGGCTGCTGATCGCATTGCCAATCAGGGTATATCCGGCAAATACGACCAAGGCCCCCAGTACAGAAATCAACCCCGCAAGAACATAGAATTGTTCGCGCCGCGCCTTCTTCGCTTCTTCGCGATGAGGTAAGAGGTTAATGCGTATCATGATGGATCGAACCTCCGCAGCGCCAGGCCGCAAGCCACCATCAAGGACGAAGCATCCGCCAGGAGGCTTTTCGCCCGCACCCGATCAGACAGCACCATATTGGCGAAGGGATTGGCAATCAAGGTATTGACCTGGGTGCGCGTGGCTACAACCTCATCAATGCCGGGTATGACAGCACAACCGCCGGCAAGCACTATATGGTCGACCTGGTTGTACTGGGTCGATGTGAAGAAAAACTGAAGCGCCCGGGAAACTTCGAGCGCCAGGTTTTCCATGAACGGGTTCAGCAACTCGACCTCGTATCCTTCGGGCAGATTACCTGCACGCTTTGCAGATTCGGCATCTTCGATACTCATCCCGTAGTGACGGGCGATATCCTGGGTCAGTTGCCCGCCCCCGAATGCCTGCTCGCGTGCGTAGACCTGCTGTCCGTTGCGCAAGACCGTCAGATTCATGACGTTTGCCCCAGCATCGATCAAGGCGACAACTTGATTCTTGCCTGACTCCGGCAACTGGCGCTCAATCAGTTCGAAGGCCGCCAGCGCTGCAAAGGATTCGACATCGACGACCGTTGCCTTCAGCCCAGCCGCATCGGCGACCGCGACACGGTCCTCGACACGCTCCTTTTTGGAGGCCGCGATCAGGACCTCCAACTCATCGGGTACGGCAGGAGCTGGACCGAGCACCTGATAATCGAGGTTAACCTCATCGATCGCAAACGGAATGTACTGATTCGCCTCCGTTTCGACCTGGACCTCCAGTTCATCGTCACGCAGCCCGGCCGGCACGATGATCTTTTTCGTAATGACCGCAGATCCCGGCAAAGCCATGGCGACATTGCGCGTCGACGTTCCCATGCGTTTCCAGGCACGCTTGACGCAATCGACCACACCATCCAGGTTGGCGATATTGCCATCGGAGACCGCGTCCTTGGGCAACACCTCGATGGTGTAGCGCTCAACGCGATAGCCGTCTTTCCCATTGGCGGTCAGCTCGACCATCTTGACAGCCGAGGAACTGATGTCCAGGCCGAAAAGGGAGCGCGCCTTAG
>CAMKYP010000178.1 GCA_946477505.1 uncultured Dechloromonas sp.
TTATACCGGCATGGGGACGACGCTGGTTCTCGCCTGGTTTCACAATAACTGGATGACGGTGGCGCATGTCGGGGACTCCCGTCTGTATCGCTTGCGTGGCGAAGAATTTGCGCTGCTGACGCGTGATCACTCGCTTTTACAGGAGCAGCTGGATAGTGGCATGATTACCCGTGAAGAAGCTCGCTACTCCGGCAATAAGAATCTGGTGACCCGGGCCCTCGGGGTCGATTCCGTCGTCGAGGTCGAGATCGGTGGCTTTGATGTCAGAAAGGGCGATATCGTCTTGCTGTGTTCCGACGGCCTTAATGATATGGTCGAAGATGACGACATCGCCCTCGCCCTGCAAACATTAGGTGGAAATTTGCAGCTCGCGGCCGATCATCTGGTGCAGTTGGCAAACGATAACGGTGGCCGGGATAACGTTTCGGTTATCCTGATCAAGGTGCGGGACGACTTCTCCACCCCCCGAAGCTGGTGGCAGCGCGTGCGCGACCTTTTGAAGTGAGATGAGGAAAGAAAGATGGCAAAACTGATCCTGTCGATGGATGGATTGGTACTCAAGGAGATTCCGCTCAACAAGGAGCGCTTGAGTATCGGGCGCAAGCCGCACAACGACATCCAGATCGACAATCTTGCCATTTCCGGCGATCACGCCGTGGTTGTGACCATCCTGGCAGACTCCTTCCTTGAAGATCTCAACAGCACCAATGGCACCCTGGTGAACGGCCAGCCGATCAAGAAGCATTTCCTGCGCAACAACGACATCATCGAACTGGGTAAATACAAGCTCAAATACCTGGCCGACTTGCAGGCCGGTGCGGCGGCGAGCGATTTCGAGCGCAATGCCGCGATCCGCTCCGGGCAACTGAAGATGCCTACCGAGCTGCAACTGGAACCCGGCGATACGATCACGCGCTCGAGCGTCGGCCTCGCCTCCGTCCCCAAACCGCCGGCTCCCGCGCCTGGCGCGGCGATCCAGTTGCTCAACGGCCCCCATGCCGGCAAGGAGCTGGAACTGACCAAAACCTTGACCACGCTCGGCAAGCCGGGCTTGCAAGTGGCCGTCATCGCCAAGCGGCCCCACGGGTTCTTCATTACCCATGTCGAGGGACGGCAATTCCCCGTCGTCAACGGTCGCAGCCTCGATGCGCAGGCCTACCCGCTGGGCGACCATGACGTGATTGAAATCGCCGGTATCAAAATGGAGTTTTTCCTGAAGGGATGACCCCACCCAGGCTCAAAATGACAAATTTTCATTTGTCGCCAGTGTGAGTTATTTCACACCGCTGGCTGGGCTGTCCGGTAGTCGAAGACTAGAATTCGATTTTGACATAGGGTGTTGGCGTGAGGCCGGCACCGCTTCGACTGATCGGAACATGGCAGGAAAAACTCAGGTATCCCGGGCATGAAGCTGCGCGTACTCGGCTGTAGCGGCGGTATCGGCGGCCGGCATTTGCGGACCACCTCGTTTCTGGTCGACCACGATATCCTGATTGATGCCGGAACTGGCGTCGCCGAACTGTCTCTCGCCGAGCTGGCGGCAATCGACCATGTTTTTCTGACGCACGCCCATCTTGATCATGTGCTGGCCCTGCCGCTGCTGATCGATGCGGTTGCCGCGCGGCGAGTGCGGCCACTCCTTGTCTATGCCTTGGCCGAGGTTATTGAGGCCTTGCAGCGACATATCTTCAACTGGGCGATCTGGCCAGATTTCACCTGCCTGCCTAATCCCGAGCAGCCTTTTGTGCGCTTCGTGCCCATCGAAGTTGGTGGCGAGGTTTCTCTCGGCGCCCGGAAAATCAACGCCTTGCCGGTTGAACATACGGTGCCTGCGGTCGGCTATTGTCTCGATTCCGGGGCGGGAAGCCTCGTTTTCTCGGGCGATACCGGCCCCAGCGCCGAATTCTGGGCTGCAGTCCGCGCCGTTCCCAATCTTCGCTACCTGCTGGTGGAGTGCGCATTTTCGAACCAGGAGTGCGCTCTGGCCAGCCTCTCCAAGCACATGTGCCCGCGCCTTCTGGGTAAAGAACTGCGCCAGCTCGGGCGACCTTGCGAACTCTTCATCACGCATCTGAAACCGGGTGAAATTGAACAGACGATGATGGAGTTGGAAAATGACTTGGGCGATTTCGACCCGCGCATGCTCCAGAACAACCAGCTATTCGTCTTCTGAGTCCCGTCAGCGCGGTATTAAGGCTTGAGCGAGTTCTCGCGATTCGGTTGATGGCCTAAGCTCAGATATCTATCCGGGTAACCATTCACCAAGGAGGGCAGGGTGTAGCTATTCCATCTGTGATGCGAAACGCTATCTCGCGTCTGTGGCTGTTGATTTTGTAATATTTCGTGGTGAATCTGATGCTCGTGCCACATCCTGTCAAGTGTGTGTGCCGAAAAATGTCACATTATCCTTTGTTGAAAACTCGTTTGGCACTCATGTTTTCAGTTGTGGATTTCCAGTTTCTTGAAACTAAAGGATTTTTTGAGTTTGCCGCGCAACACTGATTGCCCATAACAAGCTGGCACGGAATCTGTATTAGCTAAGCCAAGCGGTTCTTCCCGCCTTTTACCTTAGAGGAGATTCAAATGACGCGCGTTCAACAAGGTTTCACCCTGATCGAACTGATGATCGTTGTGGCCATCATCGGTATTCTGGCTGCTGTTGCGTTGCCAGCATATTCGGACTATCAAGCGAAAGCCAAAATTGCTGCTGGGATTTCCGAAATTGCAGGCTACAAGACGGCTTTTGAGACCGTGATCAATGACGGTGGAACTCCCAACACTACGAATATGAGTGTTAATGCAACGACCACTCCAAACTGTACAATTGCTGTTGGAGCGGCAAATATCACTTGTACACTGCGTAACGCACCTACTCAGGTCGCTGGTGGTGTGATCACTCTGGCTCGTGATGCAACGACTGGTGTTTGGACTTGTTCACACAACAAGGCCGCAAAATACTCTGGTACTAGCTGTCCGGGTGTTTAAATTGAATTTTTGACGAATAGGGCACGTGCCTTGTTTCAGGGCCGGGGCAGTTGCCCCGGCTTTTTCTTTGGCTACTCAATGCGGTCGCTGCTGAACCAGCCAAGTACATAACACTTTGGGCAGGCCGTTGATCCGTAGTACATGCTGTCCAGCAATCCAGCCTTGGATTGGCTTCGGTTGGCTTTTGGGCATGGCTTCGGCAAGTAGTGATTCGGCGCTCATTTGATCATTGATCAAACCCAATTGCTCTTGTAGGTGTCCTATTGCGGCCAGATAGGCTTTCAGGCGTTGCGGGGGAAGCAAGGGAGCAAAAAATTCCAGCGTATAACGCAATTTCTTGAACGCAATTCGCATCTTGTGGCGCTTGGTTGGGCTTAGTTCGGCATGGCGAGTGGCCAGCTTGCGTGCCTTGCGGTCGTGGCGCGAGATTTGCTGTCGGGCAAAGTCTTTCAGGGGGATAGGTAAGGCTTCGCCGACGGTGTAGACGGCGGCAGTAAATTCGAGCAGCAGGCGCGGGTATTCACTGGTGGCAAGCAGGCCGACGATCGATTTGCGGGCGCTTTGGGCTTTGCGTTGGGCAATCTTGCGTAGGCGCTTGCCGTCCTTATCGTTTGGGAAAGCAGCCATGAAGGGGGGCAGGGTTTCTTCGAGGAAGACATCCCAGTTGCGCGCCTCGCCGAGGGCGCTGCCCAGGGTTTGCCAGGTCTTACCATAGGTGGTTACGAACTCCGGTGGTAGAACGGGGGCGAAGAGTTTGATTGCCGAGCGTAGGCGGCGCAGGGCGACGCGGGCCTGGTGGACAAATTCCGGGTCTTTGCTGGTCAGCAGGCCTTGTTCGTTGCGCTGGAAGTGTTCGAGGCAGTTCAGGGCAATGCAGCGGAAGGCTTCGACCGGCGTCATGTCGGTGGTGATTGCTGCAGGCCGAGCCTTGAAGGGTTTTAGCGGAGCATCCAGGAAAAGGTTGTAGCCGCGCTCGGCCTTGCTGGCGATGGCTGGGTGCAGGTGGTGGTCGCCTTGCAGTTGGCGGGTCAGCCAGAAAATATCCTCAACCTTGCCGGAGAGCAGTTCGAGTTCGATTTCGCAGATGGGGCTCTTGCGGCCCCGGCTTTCGATGTGGCCGCGGTCGATGGCGAGCTCGATCAGCGATTCCCCGAAGGGTACATGCCAGATCTGGCGCTTGAAGTCAGTGGTGAATACGGGTTCCAGCTGGGCTATGCGTTGTTCGAGGAAATCGCGGAATTCGGCGTTGTCGACGTGGCTGAAGTCGAAGGTGCCCGGCGTGGCCTGGGTTTCCCATTCGCTGCGCATGGCCAGCCCGCCGCTGGCCGGTTCGGCGGATTTGACGGTGCATAGCCATTGCCAGCCTTTTTTGCGGAAACGCACGGCGATGCGACGTTCATGCAGTTCCAGCTTGGGTGTGTCGAAATAGGTGTTGAGCAGATGCTGGCGTTGCGACGCGATATTGGCGAGCAGCGGATGTTTGGCGAGTTTGCTGGCCGCTTTCGGGCTCAACTGCAATTTAAGTTCGATTTCGGTGCTCATCGATCAATTCCTCGGGATGGCCGGGCCGGTGGCGCCATCGAAGCCGAGTTCGGGTAGGGTGGCGAGTTCTGCGGCAGTCTGGACGCCTTCGGCAATGACCGTCAGACCGATATTGTGGGCGATGCCGCACAGGCCTTTAAGGAATGCCTGGTTGCCGCTCTGGCTGTCGATGGCGCGGATGAAACTGCCGTCGACCTTGAGGTAATCGAGGCCCATGCCATGCAGACGGCCGATTTCGCTGAACTGGCGTCCGAAGTGCTCGATGCCGAGGCGGCAGCCGAGCGGCCGCAGGGCGTCGCAGAAGGCCTGGAAAGCGGCGAAGTGCTGGAAGGCACCTATTTCGGATACTTCCAGCCATAGGCGGGGGGCTTGTTCCTTGTGGCTGCCGATCAGGGCCAGCAGGCGGGCGCGGAAGGCAGTGTCGATGATCGACTCCCCGGAGAGGTTGACGGCCACTGCCGGCGCGCCGGCGGCGATCCGGTCGAGGGCGAGGCGGGCGGCGGCGAGGTCGAGCTCGGCGGTCATGGCGAGGCGCGAGGCCATGGGCATGAAGCTGCCGGCGGCCAGCCATTCGCCGTCTTCGCTGGCCTTCAGGCGCAGCGGGCATTCGAGGTGCAGGAGTTGTCCCTTGTTGCCGGCGACCGGGAATTCGATCAGGCGCAGGCGTTGGGACTGGATGGCGCCATCGAGCAGTTTTTTCCAGTCGGCATTCGACGTCGCTTGTTGGTCGCTTTGGCTGTCTGCCCGCTGCCAGGCCAACCCGCTCTGGCTTTCGGCGGCGGCGAGGGCGGCATCGACACGAGAGAGCAGGTTGCCGGCGGATTGGCCGTGCAGGTAGCTGCCGCTGGCGATATGGCCGATGCGTTCGCTGTCGATCAATCCGGCAGCCGCCAGATCATTGAGCAGGCGCAGCAGTTTTTCGGCAAATGGCGCGGCATCCTGTATGCCGGGAATAATCAGGGCGAAATCGGCACCGTTGAGGCGGGCCGCTGCGGCATTCGGGCTTTCTCCGACGATGCCGGCGAATGCCTGGCCGACGCGGCGCAGCAGCTCGTCGGCCGTTTCCCGTCCGGCTCGCCGGTTGATGCCGGCCAGATCGGCCAGTCGCAACATGAGAAGCGTACCGTGCGGGGCGGCGTCGTCATCACTCAGCGCCGAGGCGAGCTGGTTCATGAAATAGGCGCGGTTGGCGAGGCCGGTCAGCGGGTCGAGGTTGGCTTCACGGCGCACCTGCTCAAGGCGGGCGGCCTCTTCGGCGAACATCGCTTTGAGCCGGTCGACCATGGTGTTCATGGCGCTGGCCACGCTCTTCAGTTCGGGAATTTCCGGCTCAGGCAAGCTGATGAAGCGGCGTTCGCTGATCGCCTGGGCCTGGCCGACGACGGCGTCGAGCGGGCGTTTGATCCGGCGCAGCAAGTGCATGCCGAGCAGGCCCATGATGGCGCCGGCCAGGGTGAACCAGCCGAGCAGCTTGAAGGCGCCCTTCCACAACTCTTGATAGGCGAAGTGGTTGTGGCTGACCAGTTCGATGGTGGCGAACTGGTTCCAGCCGTTACTGATCTGGGCCTGGCCCGGCACCGAGGCGATGGGGAAGATGCGGACGAACCAGTCGGGTACATTGCCGGCGAGCGGCGGGCTGGTCTTTTCGATCATCGTTTTGCCGTTCGGGTCGGTCAGGCGGACGAGTGCGTACTGGCCGCTGTCGAAGAGGGCGGCGACTTGCAATTCAATGGTCACCGGATCCTTGTCGAGCTGCGAAATCGACAGGGCAAGCGAGGCGGCGTTGTCATTGTTCTTGATCGCCAGTTGCTGTTCCAGATAGTGACGGGCTGTCAGCATGCTGGCCAGGAAGCTGCCGGCAAAGGCGATGACGGTGCTGGCGATGACGGCAAGCCAGATTTGTCTGAATAGGGACATCTTCGTTTTACCTCACTGGAAGCCTTCGGCGCGTGCCCGGGTCAGCAAGTCCTGCCAGCGGGACAGGTTGCTCTTGCTGGTCGTGTTGCCGGTGCCCATCCACAGGCCGGCGCCGTTGAAGCTGAAAATCGGGAGAAGGTCGCCGCGCTGCGCAGCCGGGACAAGGTTGGTGTTCAGATTGTCGAGAATGATCGGGTCGGCCGTTGGCGTCGCGTAGTAAGCGAGCACCATGTGGGCGATCTGGATGGTCGTTCCCTGGCTGCTCTGCGCCGCCTTGACGTAAACCAGGCGCAGCTTGTTGATCGGGATGCCCATTTCGAGTAGCGAGTAGTACTTGGCGATCGAGTAATCCTCGCAGTCGCCACGGCCTTGGCCGATCAGCTCGACGGGGGTGGCCCAGTAGTCGCTCTGGCCCCAGACCGACATGTCGTCGTCGAAAGCGATGCGACGGTTGAAGAAATCGTTGACCCGCCTGAGCTTCTCCTTTTCGGAGAGCTTGTGTCCTTCGCTGATGGTTTGTTGCCATTCGCGCAGCAGCGCGACCTGGCTTTGTCCAAACCGGCTGGTCAGGAGTTGTTGCAGATGATCGAAGTCCCAGCCCTGTGCGGCCGGCAGGCCGCTCAGCCACAGGCCGATGAGGGCGGCAGCGGCGACCAGCAGGCGGAGAACGGCGGTTCGGTCAGGCAATGGCGGGCGTCAGGTCGTTACGGAAAGAGGCGAGAAACGAAAGCGCGACAGCGGGAAGTCGAACACCTGACGGATTATCGCCCATGGGGACGATAAGGGGGAGGTCGGATCGCGTTTCCGGCAGTTGTGCTCCAGCCGTCGAAGGGGCGCTTAATTGCTGGCTTCGACGTCGGCGATGAAGACATAACCCTGGGAACGCAGGGTCTTGATGAAACTGCTGCCATCAGCCTGCTTGCCGAGAACGCGCCGGATCTGGCTGACATGAACGTCGATGATCCGGTCGTAGGGCATGTACTCACGTTTCAGAACGCGCGACAGGTGTTCGCGGGAGAGCGTTTGGAAGGGGTGTTCGAGAAACGCCAATAGCTGGGCATATCCGGAGACGCCCAGCGCTGCCGAGGCTTCGCCGGGGCGGCTCAGTTCTCGCGAGGCGGTATCCAGGGTCCATTCGCCAAAGTGCAGGCGGCGCAGGTCGCTGCGCGAAACCAGCGCCGTGCGCTGGGTCCGGCGCAGCAGGCTGCGTACGCGGGCAAGCAGTTCGCGCATGTTGCACGGCTTGGGAAGGAAGTCATCGGCGCCGATCTCGATCCCGATGATGCGCTCGATTTCGTCCGAGCGCGTCGA
>CAMKYP010000179.1 GCA_946477505.1 uncultured Dechloromonas sp.
TTGCGCGTGCGTATGGTGAGCGGTCGCGTGTTCGGGAGGCTGTCCGGTACGAAAATTTGAGTATTCCGAATCTCCCTCAGCGTATATCCGCTTCGGTTGCGCGGCGTGCCAAAACGCACGGAAGGGCAGGGAATTATCTCCAGACAGCAGCCCTCGATGCTTTGCGGCATGTCAATGAGGACCGGCTGTTTGCGCTCGGCGATCAACGCCAAGGCGTCTTCCGATAGGGTAAGCATGGCGAAACTCCTGGCGATGTTGGTCTTGGTGGCAAATCTGGCGCCTGGGAGCATAAAAAGCAGAAGCTGGAGAGTGTCCCGCGCGCTCGACGTTCATTCTAGAAAAATTCGTCGCTTGCTTTTCGGGCTTCAGGCCAGCGGTCGCTCGGCGCGGGTATGCGGTCGTCTGGCCGATATGAGCGGTTGCGTTGGTTGGCAGGCTTTATGACCTGAAAACAAAATAACGGCGCCCGGGGTGCGCAGTGCTGTCCACAACTTGTACTACATGCTCGAAGTAGCACTGCTATCCAGGGGGGGCGGCTTTGGGGTCAGGCTGGCCGCCGAAACACGGCATCGGAATTTTTTAAAAACCGATTGCAACTTGTATACAAGTGTACTAGAGTTCGTTTTAGCCGCTGGCGTGGATTTGAAGAGTGCGCTTCATGAAGCGGTGCCAACTGGTGAATAAAAATATTTTGGAGACAAATCCTATGTTCAATCATTCTGCATTCCGGTCAATCCTTGCGGCGGGTGTCGTTGCTATTGCTTCGTCGGGTGCAATTGCTGCGCTCGATACTAAAGTCGGCATCGTACCGGGTGGTCCGCATCCCTATTTTTCGGCGTGGGGGCCGTCGGGCAAGGATGCGTCCCGCGATTTCAAGTTGGGCGCGGCCGATTACAAGGTGCCGGCGAAGTGGGAACTCGGCGAACAGAATCTGCTACTGGAGTCGATGGTATCGCAGGGCTATAACGCGTTCATCATCTTCCCCGGCGATTCGGTCGGCTCGGTCAGCACGGTCGCCGATCTGGTCGGCCATGGAGCACAGGTCATCGCCGCCGGAGGCTGTTTCAAGGATCCTTCCAAGGCGCTCTTCTGTCTGGGCACGGATACCGGCAATTCGGCCTACCTGGGGACCAAGGAGTTGTTGAAGGTGATGAAGGGCAGCAAGCGGATCCTGCACCTGACCGGATTCATGGTCGATCCGAATACGCAGTTGCGTATCGATGGCGTCAGGAAAGCCGCCCAGGAAGGCGGCGGGACGGTGGTCCAGGTGATTGCCGACATCGACGCGCCGGAAGCGGCGGCGGAAAAGATCGGCGCCTTCATGGCGGCGCGGGCCGGCGAGATCGACGGCATCATCGCAACCGCCTGGGTGCCTGCCGTGCAAGCCGCGAACTCGCTGCGCAAGCTTGGCGACAAGCGGATTCGCATGGTCGCCATCGATCACGACGAGGTGGTGATCAAGGCGATCAAGGATGGTTTCGTCGATGGGACGATGTTGCAGAACCCCTACGGCCAGGCCTACGTCGGTGCCTATGCGCTGGACCGCCTGCGCCATGGCTGCACGGTCAAGGCCGATGCGCCGTGGAAATCCAATGCGCTGACCGCGCGCTTCATCGATTCCGGCACGGCCTACGTCGATGCCGCCAAGGCCGGCAACTTCGTCGGCGCCATGCAGGAGATCACCAAGGGTTTGCTGAATAGCTTCGAAGCGACTTATCTGAACTGCAAGAAGTAAATCATCTCCAAGGTGTCGCCGGCAGGGCGTGAGCATCCTGCCGGCGGGCGAACGACGAACGATTCTTCCGGGGGTAAATTGGAACCGATCAGCAAGTTGCCGGGGCGTGCAAGTATTGCGCGCGACGCCGGAGGCGGCGGCATGGCGAGTTTTTTCCTGAGCAATGAGTTCGGGCTCATTGTCGGCATCTGCATATTCATCGCGATCTTTAGCTGGGTCGATGCCAATTTCTGGTCGCCTTTCAACCTGTTCGTGATCAGCCGCTCGGCCGGCGTCTATGCGCTGATCGGCCTGTCGATGATGGCGGTCATCGCCACCGGCGGCTTGAGCCTGGCGATCGGCGCGATCGGCGTCTGCGCGGCCATGGCTTTCGGTTGGGCCATCGAGAGTGCCGGACTGCACTGGTCGGCCAGCCTGGCGGTGGCGCTCGCGGTCGCCCTCGCCCTGGGGTATGTCAACGGCTGGCTGGTCGTGCGCACGGGGATACACAGTTTCGTGATCACCCTGGCGACGATGAGCGTGTTTTTCGGCGGCATGCTGTTTCTGTCGCAAGGGCAATCGTTTCGCGCCTTGCCGGCGGAAATCACCGAATTCGGCCGCCTCAAGGTGTTCTCGATTTCCGCGCTGTTCCTGACCGCGGTCGCGGTAGCCCTGCTGTTGGCGGCGTTCTACCGGTTTGCGGCGCTCGGCCGGGAAATGCTGGCGGCCGGCGCTTGTCCCGAAGCGGCCGAGCTCTCCGGCGTCCATTCCGGGCGGATGTTCATCCTTTGCCACGTGCTTTCGGCGGGCCTCGCCGGGATTGCCGCCTTGCTGGTGACGGCGCGGTTTGGCGCGGCGATTCCATCAATGGCCGGGCAGCTCGGGCAGGACTGGCTGATGCCGGGATTCCTGGCGCCGGTGCTCGGCGGCACCTTGTTGTCCGGCGGCCGCGTCTCGGTTCCGGGCACCGTTTTGGGGGCGATTCTCGTGACGATTCTGGCGAATGGGCTGTTGCGCATGAGCATTGGCGAATTCTGGGTGCAGGCGATCCTCGGCTGTCTGTTGCTGGCGGCGGTTCTCGGGGATGTCATGCGCAAACGCTATCTGGCGGCTTCGGGGAGGGCGTGATGGGACGTACGAGCGCCTATTTCCAGGCGGACTGGTTCGGGCCGGCGGTCATCTCCGTGCTCGCCGTCCTTGTCATCGGGCTGATCGACCGGGCCTTCATTTCGCCGGCCGCCCTCGATGTGTTGATCCTGGCCGTCGCGCTGAACGGCATGATCGTCCTGTCGCAGATGGTGGTCATCGCGATCGGGCAGATGAACCTGTCGGTCGGCGGCATTGGCGGGCTGGCGGCGATCAGCTTCGCGGGCCTGATGCAGGTGCAGGGCCTGCCCCCGGTTGCCGCGGCGGCGATTGCGCTGCTGATCGGTGTCGCGGCCGGCCTGTTCAACGGATGGCTGATCGCGACCACCGGCATTTCGGCCTTCGTGATCACGCTGGCCAGTTTGTCGCTGTTCAAGGGCATCAATCTGGGGATCACTTCGGCCCAGCCTTTCTACGAGATTCCGGCGGTCGTCAAGGCGTTCGGCAGCGAGGCGCTGTTCGACATGCTGCCGTTTTTGTCGCTGCCCACCATCGTCATCGCCTTCGCCCTGATGGTCCTGCTGACGCGCATGCCGCTCGGGCGCAACATCCTGGCCGTCGGCGCCAATCCGGGGGCGGTTGCCCTGACCGGGGTGTCGCTGAAGTGGACGGTGATCGCCGCGCACGTGATTTCCGGTTTCCTGGCCGCGGCGGCCGGGGTGATGGCCGTGGCCCGGTTGCAGATCGGCCTGCCGACCATCGGCGACGACTGGCTGCTGCTCTCCTTTGCCGCTCCGGTGATCGGCGGCGCCGTCCTGTCGGGCGGCCATGTCAGCGTCGGGGCGACCCTGTGGGGGGTGGCGATCGTGGCCATCATCACCCAGGCCCTGGTCCTGTTCAAGATCGATCCCTACCTGGTTCAGGCCGTGCTCGGCTTGCTGATTCTCTGGGCGGTCGGCATCAATCGGTGGCGCGAAGTCCGCGCCCGCAAAGGCGAAGGAAAACTCTGATGGAAACGGCGCGCTACGCCTTCGAGGCACGCTCTGTCAGCAAGTTCTTCCCCGGCGTCAAGGCCTTGAGCGAGGTCTCGCTGAAGTTGAGCGCGGGATCGATCCATGCCTTGCTGGGCGAGAACGGGGCGGGAAAATCGACCCTGATCAAAATCGTGACCGGGGTTTACCAGCCGGATCAAGGAAGTCTGTTCTGCTCGGGGCAGGCCTGTCGTTTCTCCGGTCCTCGCGATGCCATGGCGGCCGGGATCGGGGTGGTGCACCAGGAGCGGAACCTGATTCCCCGCTTTTCGATCGCCGAAAACATCTTCCTCGAGCGCAACGGCCGCCATCTGTTCAGGATGATCGATTACAAGGCGCTGGCCCGGGAAGCCAGGCCCTGGCTCGAACGGCTGGGTCTCGATCTCGATCCCGCGCTGCCGGTTTCCAGGCTGACCGTGGCGAAAATGCAAATGGTCGAGATCGCCCGTGCATTGGCGCTCCGCTCACGCGTCCTGCTTCTCGACGAGCCGACCGCGTCGCTGACGCCGCACGAGGCGGAGGCCTTGTTCGCGGTATTGCGCAAGCTGCGCGACGAAGGCGTCAGCATGCTGTTCGTCAGCCACAAGCTGGAGGAAGTCGAGCAGCTTTGCGATACGGTGACCGTGCTGCGGGACGGCAACAACGTCTGCGATGCCCGGTCGACCGAGAGTCTCGGCCGCCAGGACTTCGTGCACCTGATGATCGGGCGCACCGAGCAGGTCGTCACCCGGCGCGACCGCGAGCAGGAGGACGTGCCGCCGTTCCTCGAGCTGAAGTCCGTTTCCTCGGCGCTCGGGCACCGCGACATCAGCCTCGCCGTGCGCCCCGGCGAGATCGTCGGCCTTTACGGCCTGGTCGGGGCCGGGCGCAGCGAACTGGCCAAGGTGATCATCGGCCGCTACCCGGTCACCGCGGGCGAAATCCGGGTCGATCAGGCGCCGGTCAAGATACGGAGCGTCGCCCAAGCGATCCATCGCCATGGCATCGGCTACGTCAGCGAAGACAGGAAGCACGAAGGCCTGATTCTCGATCATTCGGTGCTTGAGAATGCCGGGATCACCGTCTGGCGCCGCCTGGCGAATTGCCTGGGCCTGGTCGGCGACCGCTCGATTCGCGCCCTGGTCGAGCCGCACATCCGCAAGCTGGAAGTCCGCACGCCGTCGCTGCATCAGAAAGTCGGCCTGCTGTCGGGCGGCAACCAGCAAAAGATCAGCGTCGCCAAGTGGCTGTCGGCCGGCGTCAAGCTGCTGATCATCGATGAGCCGACGGTGGGTATCGACATCAAGTCGAAGGCCTATCTGCACGAGCTGATCCACGAACTGGCCGACAAGGGAACGGCGGTCCTGCTGATCAGCAGTGACATGCCGGAAATGATCAGCCTGGCCGACCGCATCGTGGTCATGAACGCCTACCGGGTGCAGGGCGAGCTGGCCAATACCGGGGAATACGCCAAGGTCAGCGCGGGCATCATGAATTTGATCCACGACTGACCGGCGGCTTGGAGAACATCGACATGATCATCGACGCACATCATCACTTCTGGGACCCGGAGCGCACCGAATACGGCTGGATGACCGGTCCCGCGGCACCGCTCAAGCGCCGCTACGCCCCGGAACACCTGCTGCCCGAGATGGCCCGGGCCGGCGTCGGCGGCTCGGTCCTGGTGCAGACCCGGTCGAGCCTCGAGGAGACACGCGAGTTCCTGGCGCTGGCCGGCGCGTGCAAATCGATTCTCGGGGTAGTCGGCTGGGTCGATCTGACCAGCCCCGACGTCGGGCGGCAAATTGCCGATCTGATGAGCGGTCCGCACGGCCATCTGCTGGTCGGCATCCGCCACCAGGTTCATGACGAAGCCGATGCCGACTGGCTGCTGCGCGACGACGTGCAGCGCGGATTGGCCGCCGTGCAAGCCGCCGGCCTGAGCTACGACCTGCTCGTGCGCAGCCGTGAGCTGCCGGCGGCGATTGCCGTGGTCGAGCGCTTTCCCGGGCTGCGTTTCGTGATCGACCACCTCGCCAAGCCGGAGATCGGGGAGGGCGTTCTGGAGCCGTGGGCATCGCTGATCGGGCAGTTGTCCAAGCAGCGCGCTCACGTCTGGTGCAAGCTGTCCGGCATGGTCACCGAGGCCGATTTCGCGACCTGGCGGACGGCCGATTTCCAGCCTTACGTGCGCACCGTGGTCGAGGCCTTCGGCGCCGATCGCTGCATGTACGGCTCCGATTGGCCGGTCTGTACGCTGGCGGCTTCCTACGGGACGACGCTGGAGATTGTGGGCGAGCTGATCGCCGGCCTGAGTCGGGAGGAAAAAGAGCATGTCTGGTCGGGCTCGGCCAGCGCAGCGTATCGCCTGGATGTTCCAGGCAAGGACAGGGGCAATCCGCCGGCCTCCGTTTCCTGACGGATTTGAAAACGGCTTGCCGAAGCGTCGCACCGGATAGTCCGCGGCGGGTGAGCGCCAATTTTTTGAGGATATGAAATGAATCAACGACTAAGCGGGAAAACAGCCTTCATCACGGCCGCCGGCAACGGCATGGGACGGGCGGCGGCCATCGCCTTCGCCGAGGCAGGGGCGAACGTCTGGGCGACCGACATCGACGGCGCCGCGTTGGCGACGCTGGATCACGAGCGGATCAGGACGGTCGTCCTCGACGTCTGCGCCGCCGAGTCGATCCGGGACGCGGTGGCCGCGGCCGGGCCGATCGACATCCTGTTCAACTGCGCCGGCATCGTGCACCACGGAACGATTCTCGAGTGCGACGACGACGCCTGGTTCAGGAGCATGGAGGTCAATGTCGCCAGCATGCACCGGGTGACCCGTGCCGTGCTGCCGGGGATGCTGGCGGCGGGCGGCGGCAGCATCATCAACATGGCTTCGATGGCGTCCAGCATCAAGGGTTTTCCCAACCGCTACGTCTATGGCGCCAGCAAGGCGGCGGTGATCGGGATGAGCAAGGCCATCGCCGCCGATTTCGTCGGCAAGGGAATCCGCTGCAACGCGATCTGCCCGGGAACCGTTGATACCCCCTCGTTGCGCGGGCGCATCGCTGCCGCCCCCGATCCGGTCCAGGCCGAACGCGATTTCATTGCCCGCCAGCCGATGGGGCGCCTGGCGACGGTCGATGACATCACGCCGATGCTGGTCTATCTGGCCAGCGACGAGTCGCGCTTCGTGTCCGGCCAGGCCTTGTCGGTCGACGGTGGCGTCACCATCTGAGGCCGCCATGAAAGTTAACGATCAACGGACGCTCCGCCGCACCGGGCAACATATCTCGGCGCTCGGCATGGGGTGTGCGTCCCTGGGCAACCTGTTTCAGGCGATCAGCGATCTCAGCGCGCAGATCACGGTCGATGCCGCATGGCACATCGGAATCCGGATGTTCGACACGGCGCCTTACTACGGCTATGGCTATTCCGAACATCGCCTGGGCTGTGCGTTGAGGAAGCGTCCGCGTGGCGAATTCCGCCTGAGCACCAAGGTAGGTCGCCTGCTGCGGCCGTGTGGCGATCATCGGTCGGACGGCGAGAACGGCTGGGTCGATCCGTTGCCGTTCGAGCCGGTTTACGATTACACGGCGGGCGGGGTC
Source organism: uncultured Dechloromonas sp. (assembly GCA_946477505.1). Lineage (GTDB taxonomy): Bacteria > Pseudomonadota > Gammaproteobacteria > Burkholderiales > Rhodocyclaceae > Azonexus. The sequence goes on from CAMKYP010000179.1 coordinate 7,416, forward strand.
CGGCGCTCGATCGAGGATAGCCTGCAGCGTCTGGGCGTGGCCTGGATCGACATCGCCCTGGTCCATGACATCGGCCGACTGACCCACGCCGACCGCCATGAGCACTACTGGCAGCAGTTGACCGCCGGCGGCGGCTTCCGCGAACTCGAGGCGATGCGCGGCGAGGGGCTGATCGGGGCATTCGGCCTCGGGGTCAATGAATGGCAGGTGGCGATGGCGGCGCTCGATCACGTCGATCTCGACTGCACCTTGCTGGCCGGGCGCTACACCTTGCTCGAACAAGGCGCCTTGCACCCCTTCCTCGACCAGGCGCTGGTGCGCGAGGTCGGCGTGGGTCCGT
>CAMKYP010000180.1 GCA_946477505.1 uncultured Dechloromonas sp.
GTCTGCCACAACCCATTCTTCCCGCTCGACGAACACGGCTTCGTCCAGCTACCGGCATGAACGAAAGTCTCCAGCTCGCCCGCCTGCTGCAACTGGCCAGCCCGGCACTGCCGGTCGGCGCCTACACCTACTCTCAGGGTCTGGAGTGGGCCGTCGAGTCGGGCGTCATCCGCGACGAGGCGACCGCCGGCCGGTGGATCGCCGATCTGCTCGACCACGGCATCGGCCAGTTCGAAGCACCGCTGGTCGCAGCCCTGATGGCCGCCTGGACAGCTGACGACCAGGCCGAAGTCGACAATCTCAATGGCGAATTTCTGGCCAGCCGCGAGTCGGCCGAATTGCGTGCCGAAACGGCGCAGATGGGCTTCTCGCTGCGCCGCCTGCTGCGCGACCTGCGCGACGACAGCCTCGCCGGAGTGGCGCAGACGGTCGAGCCCTGGCCGGAAGTCGCTTTTCCCACCGTCTGGGCCGGCATCGCTGCCGCATGGCGGATCGACCCGCCCGCCGCATTGACCGCCTACCTCTGGTCATGGGCCGAGAACCAGGTGATGGCGGCCCTCAAGGCCGTTCCACTCGGCCAGGCGGCCGGCCAGCGACTGCTCGCCGACCTCGGCGGCCGCATTCCGGCGGCAGTAACCACAGCCGGTAGCCTCCCCAAGTCGGCATGGTCGAATTTCACACCGGGCTTCGCCATTGCCTGCGCCCGCCACGAAACCCAGTATTCCCGTCTCTTCAGATCGTAAAAATATGAGCAAACAAGCCCTGCGCGTCGGTATCGGCGGCCCCGTCGGTTCCGGCAAGACTGCCCTCACTCTTGCCCTATGCCAGGCCCTGCGCGATAAGATCGACATGGCCGTCGTCACCAACGACATCTACACCGCCGAGGACGCCAAGTTCCTGGTCAATCACTCGGCCCTGGCGGCAGAGCGCATCATAGGCGTCGAGACCGGCGGTTGTCCGCACACCGCCATCCGCGAGGATGCCTCGATCAATCTGGAGGCTGTCGACCGGCTGCAACGTGCTTTTCCGGATGTCGAGCTGATCCTCGTCGAGTCCGGCGGCGACAACCTGGCCGCCACTTTCTCGCCCGAGCTGTCCGACCTGACGATCTACGTGATCGACGTCGCCGCTGGCGAGAAGATTCCGCGCAAGGGCGGCCCGGGCATCACCAAGTCAGACCTGCTGGTCATCAACAAGATCGATCTCGCACCGATGGTGGGCGCGTCGCTGGAGGTCATGGCGCGCGACGCGAAAGCGCAGCGCGGCGAGCGCCCCTTCGTGTTCAGCAACCTGAAAACCGGCGAAGGCCTCGACAACATCATTGCCTTCATTCGCGAACGCGGCATGCTGTAACGCGAGGAGCCGTTGAGAAGCGGCGCAGGCGACGCCGTCGTGCTGACCCGCAGGTTTTGAGCACACCCCCCTGCCGCAAGCCGTATACTGACCGCTGGCCGAATGCCTGCACGCCCGTCAGGCTCGCCCGGCCAACCTCTGTTTTCCGGCACCCTTGCCGGTGACTCGGCTTCACGAATCCGCTCTGCGCCTTTTTTGCCTTTCCCGATGACCTCTTCGAACGCCCGCCGTTTTCTCGCCAAAGAACTTGCCGCTGCGGCGGCGGCCTACCAGGCTGCCGATATCATCCCGCACTGCCCCAGCTGTGCGAAGCCCTGCTGCAAGCTCGAAACACTGGTGCTCGAACTGGAATGGAAGCAGATCAAAACGCTGTGGCAGATCGACGAGGCCCGGACTGCCTTCGACAAGGGACTTGCCACCGGCAAGGGCCCGGAGGAAATCCGGGAGAGCGGCGGCCTGTATTACGTCCATGGAAAACCCTGCCCGGCTTACGACAACACAAGCGGTTCGTGCAAAATCTACGGCCAGAAGCTGAAACCAGTCGGCTGCACGGATTTTCCAATCTACGAAGACCGGGGCGACATCATGGCCGACCTGCGCTGCGAAGCGGTCGACCTCAAAGCGCTTAAAACCCGTATCGCCGCCACCCTCGGCCCTGCTTTTCGAATCACCCAGTCCGCAGACGACGAATTCCCGTTCCTGGTGACCCTGTCCGTAAAGAAGCAGGGCACCAGACGCAGTTGAAGCCTGCTCCGCTTGCCCCGCGCATGCGGACTGATCCATCAGGAAAGGCCGCCTAGCCGCGCAACATCCCGCGTGGCAGCTTCTTGACGGGAGCCGGCGCAACATAGCCCGGCTCGACATCCGACTGTGCAAGCCGAATACCCTGGGCCCTCATTTCCGCCATCACTTCCGCTTCGCTGCGGCCGGATTCAATGGCTGCGGCGCGAACCGGGGCCAAACCGTCGGGATTGCTGTCGAAATGGACCGAACAATCCTTGCGCGAGCCGCACATGACCGATTTGGCGAGAACGCCGACAAAATTCATTTCGAACGGGACATTCATCAGAGGAATGCTGATGCGATCTCCTGCCAGTTGTTCGGGGCTGCCCCAGATCGTCCTCACCAGTGCAGGCAAGCGACGATCGATGTGACTGGCAACCTCAGCCGCTCTCTGGGCATGGTCGTTGACCGGCGCACGGGTAAGCAGGCATTGCACCGTCAATTGAGCGGGGGCATACCAGCATGCCCAGCGCGTGCCCTCCGCAGCGTGATCGGTCATATCTGCAAAACTGCTGCAGGAAACCGCGAACAAGAGAACCAAAAAAATTTGGCGAGCGACATGGCGAAATGCGTCCATGAAGAACCTCCGGCAATCCCGACATCATGGTGAGAAGCAGACGCTTCGCCCTGTAGACCGGTGACTTTGCGACCCCGCCTTTCGGTCGGGTGTGCCTTTTTCAGACAAGAACGCGCGCAACTAGAAATTGAGCCCGCACCTCACCTGGTGATTTTGACAAATAAACCACCATTGGATTTATTTTTATAAATAGTTTGATCTATACCAAGCTCGACCCGATTTTTTTTGGCAGGTCTTTCGCAGGAAGCTAACCGAGGCCCAGTATGTCCGGCAGGAACACTTCGGTCACCAGAACCTGCTGATCGTCCAGCCTGTGCAACGAACGTCGCGCCCAGAGATGCCGTGGCGGCGAACACAGCGCAGCGGCGCGTCGATACAGCGGATGGCGATCGTCGAGGCGCAGGAATTCGATTCGCCCACGGGCGAATCCCGGGTAGGCGAAGAGCAGCGAGCCCAGCGAGCGCGAGCCGAGGCGCGCCATCCAGCGCGTCAGACGGCCATTTCCGGAAGCCGCCAGTGTGGTGTGCGCAAAAATGACCGGCTTGCCGTCGCAGATGAGCGCCACCTCGCGCACCCAGGCCAGTGCGCCGTCGCAACCGCCATCGACGGCTTCGTCGGCAAGCGCCCTGCCTTTGCCGAAGCGCAACAGACGAACGCCGAAATGCTGACTGGATCTCAGGCAGCGCGCCGTGAGCGAACCCGGCTCGGTCAGCCAAGAACGCAAGACAGGGGATTGCGGCCTGCCGGCAAGGCTTGGCCGCCAATTGCTACGCTTCATTACTGCGGACGCGGCGCCTTGTCGATACCGTTGATCTTCATCCCGGCCTTGATGCCGCGCTGGGCAAACCAGCCGCCATTCATTTCCAGCGCAAAACGCGCCGGGCGGCGGGCGCAGTGGTTGTCCTCGGTCTGCGGCTGCATCTCTTCGATATTGATGATCGTTCCGCTGGCATCCATGAAAGCCACCGACAAGGGCAACAGCGTATTGCGCATCCACATGCAATGCGTGTTTTCGTGATTGAACACGAACAACATGCCGTGCTGCGGCGGCATGCTCTTGCGATTCATCAGACCCAGCTGACGGTGCGGATCGGTCGCGGCCACCTCGGCCTCGATGCGGTACATGCCGCTCGTCAGCTCCAGCATGGGCATTGCCGATTGCGCCAGAGCACCTCCGGCGAAGGTCAATACGGCCACTCCGGCCATCACGATCATCTTCATTCCAAGCGTCCTTGCAAATCCTTGTAGCTGCCGTCGATCCGGCGCCATTGCCCGAGCGGCAAGCCGTCCAGGGTAGCCGAGCCGATCGCGGCGCGAACCAGTCGCAGCGTAGGATACCCGATGGCGGCGGTCATCCGCCGAACCTGGCGATTCTTGCCCTCGGAAATCCTGATTTCCAGCCACGAAGTTGGAATCGCCGCCCGGAAGCGAATCGGCGGATCGCGTTCCCATAATCCGGCAGGCTCTTCGATCCGACGCACCTGAGCAGGCTGCGCCGTGAAATCGGAAAGCGCAATGCCGGCGCGCAGGCGATCCAGCGCCGCCTCGTCCGGAATGCCTTCGACCTGCGCCCAGTAGGTCTTCACCAGCTTATGCTTCGGGTCGGCGATCCGCGCCTGCAACTTCCCGTCGTCGGTCAGCAGCAACAGCCCCTCGCTGTCGGCATCGAGCCGGCCAGCCACATAGACGCCCTTGACCGTGATGAATTCGTCCAGCGCCCGCCACTTGCCTTCAGGCGTGAACTGGCTGAGAACACCGTAGGGCTTGTTGAACAGGAGCAGGGAGGACACGATGCGGGAACGACCGGAGAAAACCCCGATTTTCGCCGATTTCGACCGGGAACAGTACCCGACGCTCATGCGCGACCGAATCGGCAAAAGCAATTGGTGCCTTGGGCGAGACTCGAACTCGCACAGCTTGCGCCACTACCCCCTCAAGATAGCGTGTCTACCAATTTCACCACCAAGGCTGGAACATCCGGCATGGCCGGAATGCGGGATACATCGGAGGGGGCGCAATTTTAACCAAAAACCGGCGGCGCGTTAACAGGCTGTGCGTAAATTTTCGCTTTTCCCCGGCCGACGAATCCCGCGAACGCAAAGCCCCGCCATCGGCGGGGCTTTGCCAAGCATGATCACTCGGGCGATGCCTCAGTGGCTGGTCCCTTCCGACTTGGTGATCTTGTTCCAGACGTTGTACTTGCCGACCGGCTTCTTCATCGGCAGGCGTTTCACTTCCTTGAGTGTCACGGCATCGTAGATGATCAGCGCGCCGTCCATTTCCCACAGGCTGGCCAGCACGTACTTGCCGTCGCGGGTGAATTCGACGTGGGCGAAAGTCTTGCCCGGCTCCGGTTTCAGCTCGGCGACGACTTCCAGCTTGTCCTTGTCGATGATCTGCATGGTGTCCTTGAACTCGCGGCTCATCATCGAATCGGTCCACGCATAACGGCTGTTTTCGTGGCTGCGCATGAAGAAGCCGGGGCCGCGCGTCTTGATCTGCTTGATCGTCTTCCAGGTCTGCATGTCAATGATGCTGATGACACCCTCGTTGAGGTTTGGCGTGGCCATCACCGTGCGCTCCTGGCCGCTCGGGTCCTTCCACTTCCAGCTGATGCCGGAGCCGAGGTGCGGCATGCCGGGCAGTTCCAGATCGGCGACTTTCTTGCGGGCATCGAGATTGACCACCTGGCCGCTGACCGCGCTCTTGGCGTCGTTGCGCGAAGCGCCCATCACTTCGTCGTAACCCTGGGTGAAGTAGAAGTCGTCCAGATAATCATCGAGTTGGCTGCGCTGCGGATTGAGGAAGCCGGGAACGAAGCTGCCCTCGCGGTACTTGAAGTCGTGGATCATGCCGGCCGGAATCTCGTCGGCCTTGGGGTTGTACGACACCTCCCAAACCTCCTTCACATCCTTGAGCGCTGCAACGAAGCTCTGGCGCGGCGAGGCGTCATAAACGGCGGAAACACGCGAGCTTGTCTTGCCATCCTTGTCGGTGACCGGCAGGATTTTCTTGAGATTGAGGTCGGCGTCGAGGATGACCAGGCTGTGCGGCAGGTAGTTGGCCACCGCCACCCACTTGCCGTCGCCGGAAACTGCGGCATTACGGGTATTGATACCGGCGCGCACCTCGGCGACAACCTTGAGGTTCCACAGGTCGTATTTGGTGATCCAGCCGTCGCGCGAGGCGAAGAAGACATAACGCCCGTCCGGCGTGAATTTCGGACCGCCGTGCAGTGCGAAGCGGGACTGGAAGCGGTGGATGGGTTCAAGCTTGTCGCCGTCGAGGATAGAAACGTGATGATCGCCGCTCTCGACCACGACGAACAGGTTGAGCGGGTCGGCCTTGAACACCGGTTTGTCGGGCAACGGCTTGGCTTCAAGCACGATGCGCGAGGCAGTGATCTCCTTCTCGCCCCAGGCCGGCATCGGCGTGATCGGCGTATAGGCGTAATCGACCAGCGCCTTGATCTCATCGGCGGACAGGCGGTCGCCAAAACCGAGCATCTGCGTCGCCGGGCGCCCGTCCCTGATCACCTTTTCGGCCTCCCCCTTGCGCAGGCGCGCCAGGTTTTCCGGGATCAGCGCCGGCCCCAGGCCGCCCAGCCGGGCTTCGCCGTGGCAGGAAGCGCAATGCTGCTTGTAGGAAGCCGGCGCGTCGGCCGCCTGCGCCAGGTCGGCCATCGCCAACAGCGTGCAGGCCGCGAAGCCGGCGGGAATGAGCACTTTGCCCACGGTTTTCAGATTCATGCCGAGATCTCCTCGTCGCTCAAGTAGCATCCCGGGTCCTCGGCCCACGGGTTGCCGGTCAGTTGCTGGGCGCGGACGCGGGTATTGCCGTTGCAGATCGGCAGGTAGGCGCAGGTGGCGCAACGCCCCTCGACCGCCCGCGGATAGCGCTTGAGGCCCGCCATCAGGGCATCCGAGGTATCCGGCCAGATCTGTGAGAACGGCCGGTCCTTGACGTTGCCCAGAGTGTGGTGCCACCACATGGTGTCGGGATGGACATTGCCGAGGTTGTCGATATTGGCGACGTTGATCCCCGACGAATTGCCGCCCCACTGGCGCAGCTTGGCCTCGACGTGCGCCGCCTTGTCGGGGAAGCGAGTGCGCACCCAGTGCAGGAAATAGACGCCGTCGGCATCGTTGTTGCCGGTGGTGAATTCCTTTTCCAGTCCGCGCTGCTGGTAGTCCCAGCAGGTATCGAACAGGAGGTCCATCGCCCAGCGCGTCAGCTTGTGCTGCGCATCGTCCTTGCGGTTCTTGTTGCCGCGCCCGGCGTAGTTCAGGTGCGAGAAATAGAAACGGTCGATGCCCTCGTCCTCGACCAGCTTGAGCAGGCCGGGCAGGTCGTGGGCGTTGTCCTGCGTCATCGTGAAGCGGACGCCGATCTTCAAGCCGAGGGCGCGGCACAGGCGGATGCCTTTCAACGAAGCGTCGAACGCCCCATCGAGACGGCGGAACTTGTCGTGGGTGGCGCCCAGCCCGTCGAGCGAGACGCCGACATAGTTGAAATCGCATTCGGCGATCTTGTCGATGTTGTTCTCGTCGATCAGCGTACCGTTCGACGACAACCCGACATAGAAGCCCTTGGCCTTGGCACGCTTGGCGATGTCGTAAATATCCGGCCGCAGCAGCGGCTCGCCCCCGGACAGGATGAGCACCGGAACCCGGAAACCCTTGAGGTCGTCCATCACCGTGCACACCTGCTCGTAGGACAGTTCGCCCGGAAAATTGGTATCGGCCGAAATGGAATAGCAGTGCTTGCAGGTCAGGTTGCAGCGGCGGATGAGGTTCCAGATCACCACCGGGCCCGGCGGATTGCGCTTGGGGCCGAGCGGCGTCGGTGACGCGACTTCCTGCATGTATTGGGAGATGCGAAACATGAAAACCCTTTGTCGA
>CAMKYP010000181.1 GCA_946477505.1 uncultured Dechloromonas sp.
TACGAGAAGTTGCGGGCGGTTATCGAGAAGCGCATGTTCTCGAATACCGAGGACCTGCTGCCGGTCATCTCCTTCAACACCAAGGCCAGCGCCGACGAGCAGAAGAAGCATCAGGACTTCGTCGACCGCATGAGCGACAAGGGCTATACCGAAAAGCAGGTGCGTCTGCTCTGCGAGTGGTACCTGCGCGTCAGGAAGAGCAGCTGAGTAGACAAGGGCCGGGGTGGCTGCCAGACAGGCGTCCCGGCCAACGGGCAGCGGACAACGGGAGGCGTCATGACCGTACGCATCGTCGATCGTCGGCAGGACAGCAGGAACAAGAGTTCGATCAATCGCAGCCGCTTCATTCGCCGCTTCAAGGGGCAGATCAGGAAGGCGGTGGCCGACGCCATCGCCAAGCGGGGCATCCGTGACCTGGAGAATGGCGAGAAGATCGGCATTCCGGGCAAGGACATCAATGAACCGCATTTTCGCCACGGTCGTGGCGGCATGCGTGAAACGGTTCATCCCGGCAACGACCGCTTTGCACAGGGCGACCAGATGGAACGCCCGAGTGGCGGTGCCGGAGGACAGGGCAAGGGGCAGGCCAGCAACGAGGGCGAAGGGCTGGATGACTTCGTCTTCACGCTGACCCGCGACGAATTCCTCGACATCTTCTTCGAGGAACTGGCCCTGCCCAACCTGATCAAGCGCCAGTTGGCCCGCATCGACGAATACAAGCGGGTGCGGGCCGGCTACACGCAGAGCGGGGTGCCGACCAACATCAACCTGGTACGCACCATGCGCAGCGCCGCCGGTCGGCGCCTGGCCATCGGCGGCCCGTACCGCCGCCGGTTGCGCGAACTGCAGAACGAACTCGAATCCCTGCTCGACGAAGCCAATCCCGACCCCGACGAGATCACCCGCCTGCGCCACGAAATCGCCGTCCTGCGTGCCAAGCAGGAAGCGGTCCCCTTCATCGACCCCTTCGACCTGCGTTATTCCAATCGCGTGCGCATTCCGCAGCCGAGTACGCAGGCCGTGATGTTCTGCCTGATGGATGTCTCGGGCTCGATGGACGAGGCCACCAAGCAGATGGCCAAGCGCTTCTTCATGCTGCTCTACCTGTTCCTGAACCGCAACTACGAGCACATCGAGGTGGTGTTCATCCGGCACCACACCGTCGCCGAGGAAGTGGACGAAGATACCTTCTTCCATTCGCGTGAGACAGGCGGCACCATCGTCTCGTCGGCGCTGAAGCTGATGGTCGAGATCATCCAGGCGCGTTACTCGAGCAGCCTGTGGAACATCTACGGCGCTCAGGCTTCCGACGGCGATAACTGGGATGCCGATTCGCCGGCCTGCCGCGAATTGCTTTCGGAGTCCATCCTGCCCGTGGTCCAGTATTTCGCCTACGTGGAAATCACCGAAGCGGTGCCGCAGAACCTGTGGCGCGAATACGAAAAGCTGCTCGCCACGCATGCCGGCGTTTTCGCCCAGCAGCGCATCGTCGCGGCGAGCGACATCTACCCGGTGTTCCGGGAACTGTTCAGGAAGAAACTGGCATGAGCCGGAAACGTCCCCCAAAGATCGCCGAAGGCTCGGACTGGACCTTCGAGGAACTCGACCGCGCCGATGCCGAGATCGGCCGCGTCGCACGCGCCTACGGCCTGGACTGCTACCGTCACCAGCTGGAGATCATCACCGCCGAGCAGATGATGGACGCCTACGCCGCCATCGGCATGCCGGTCTATTACCACCACTGGTCCTTCGGCAAGCATTTCCTGGAAACCGAGAACCGCTACAAGCGCGGCCAGATGGGCCTGGCCTACGAGATCGTCATCAATTCCGATCCGTGCATTGCCTACCTGATGGAAGAGAACACCATGGCCATGCAGGCCCTGGTGATCGCCCATGCCGCCTATGGCCACAACTCCTTCTTCAAGGGCAACCACCTGTTCAAGCAGTGGACCAGCGCCGACGCCATCATCGATTACCTGGTCTTCGCCCGGAACTACATCGCGGACTGTGAGGAGCGTCATGGTGTCGATGTGGTGGAGCAACTGATCGACGCTTGCCATGCCGTGTCCAGCCTCGGCGTCGACCGCTACAAGCGCTCGCCCCCGCTGTCCCTGCAGAAAGAAAAGGAGCGTCAACGGGAGCGCGAGGCCTATTTGCAGTCGCAGGTGAACGAGTTGTGGCGCACCCTGCCGAAACATGAAGCGGCCGCGCAGAGCGGTGAGGAGGCGCGTTTTCCGGCCGAGCCGGAGGAAAACCTGCTCTACTTCGTCGAAAAGCATGCCCCGCTGCTCGAACCGTGGCAGCGCGAGATCATTCGCATCGTGCGCAAGATCGGCCAGTATTTCTATCCGCAGCGCCAGACTCAGGTCATGAACGAAGGCTGGGCCACCTACTGGCACCATACCCTGCTCAATACCCTGTACGACGAAGGGCGGTTGACTGACGGCTTCATGTTCGAGTTCCTGCAGTCGCACACCAATGTCGTGATGCAGCCACCGTACAACAGCAACTGGTATTCCGGCATCAATCCCTACGCCCTCGGCTTCGCCATGTGGCAGGACCTGCGTCGCATCTGCGAAGCGCCGGACGATGAAGACCGCGCCTGGTTCCCGGAAATCGCCGGTTCAGACTGGCGGGAAACCTTCGACTTCGCGATGCGCAACTTCAAGGACGAGAGCTTCATCGCCCAGTTCCTGTCGCCCCGCCTGATGCGGCAGTTCCGTTTCTTCGCCGTCCTCGACGACGATGCGCGGGCCAAGCTGGAGGTTAGCGCCATTCACGATGACCCGGGCTACCGCGCCTTGCGCCTGAAGTTGTCGGAGCAGTACAACCTGGGCAGCCACGATCCCGACATCCAGGTGTGGAATGTTGATCTGCGTGGAGACCGTTCGCTGACCCTGCGCCACTTCATGCACCGCCGGCGCGACCTGGCAGCCGACTATGAGCGTGTCCTGGAGCATCTGGCCTATTTGTGGGGTTTTGCCGTACGCCTCGAACAGCAGGACGAAAAAGGGGAAGTGACCCTGCTCGCCGAGCGCATGCATGACCGGCGACGGGCGACGGAAGGGAGCGCCTGAGCGGATGCCGACGCCTTCCCCTGTTTGCCGTAATCATGTGAAAATGGCGCAGGATAACAAGGGGGATTTATGTCGGCTGAGCTGCAACCTGCCTTGCAGGTGACGACTCCGAACGGAGCGCTTGATGGGCACATGTTGCTCGTTCTCGGGGTCATGGTGGTCATGGGGATATTGGGCGGGGCAGCCAACTATTTTCTTGCCGACCGACAGGGCGAATCGGCCCGCCGCGACTGGATCAAATACCCGGTTTTTGGCGTGGTCGCGGCGCTGACGGTGCCGATGTTCCTCAACATGATTTCCAGCACCCTGCTCGAAGGGGCGCGTACCAAGCCCATCGACTACTACGTCTTTGCCGGATTCTGCCTGCTCTACGTGGTCGCCTCGCGCCGCCTGTTCGAGAACATGGTGCAGCGCCTGATGGGGCAGATCGACCAGGTCCGGCGCGATGTCGGGCATCTCAAGCAGCAAAAGCGCGAAGAGCCTGTCGTTCCGGCGCCGTCCGCCGTCAAGCCAGAAGCGGAAACACCGAAAAGCAGCGAACCGGACCCGCGTGAAGTGCTCTCCTACAACGATGTCGAGATTCTCCGTGCCCTGGCCGAGGAAAGCTTCGTCTACGGCAATCTGGCGGCGATCTGCGATACCACCGGCCTGGTGCGCGAACTGGTCAGCCAGCGCCTGACCGTCATGAAGACGCTGGGCGTCATCGAAACCCGCATCAACGAAAAGAATGTCCTGCACTGGGTCGTGTCGACACGCGGCAAGGCCGTGCTGGCCGACATCATCGGCGGACAGGAACAGAAAAAGATCGCATGAACCCGCCGGTGCCTGTCGCCGGCCCTTAACCTGAAATCAACCATGAACATCGTCATTCTCGCTGCCGGCCAAGGCAAGCGCATGCATTCCAATCTCCCCAAGGTGTTGCACCCGATTGCCGGCAAGCCGCTGGCGCAACATGTCATCGACACCGCCCGGCAGCTGTCTCCGGAAAAGCTGATCGTCGTCTACGGCCACGGTGGTGACGTCGTGCGTGCCACGCTGGCCGCCGACGACCTGGCTTGGGCCGAGCAGGCGCAGCAACTGGGCACCGGCCACGCCGTGGCGCAGGCCATTCCGGAACTGGGCAGTGCGGCCCAGACCCTGGTGCTCTACGGCGATGTGCCGCTGACTACCGTGGCGACCCTCAAGCGCCTGTTGCAGGCCGGCAAGGACGGCCTGTCGGTGCTCACAGTCGATCTCGCCAACCCGACCGGCTATGGCCGCATCGTGCGCGATGCTGCGGGCCACATGGTCAGCATCGTCGAGGAAAAGGATGCATCGCCGGAGCAGAAGGCGATCCGCGAGGTCAATACCGGGATCATGGCCATCCCGACCGCGCGTCTGGCCGACTGGCTCGGCCGCTTGAAGAATGACAACGCCCAGGGCGAGTATTACCTGACCGACATCGTCGCGCTGGCCGTCGCCGAAGGGTTGCCGGTGCGCACCGCGCAGCCCGAGGGCGAATGGGAGGTGCTGGGCGTCAACAGCAAGGTGCAGCTGGCCGAACTGGAGCGCCAGCACCAGCGCAACCTGGCCGACCAGTTGCTGGTCGGCGGCGTGCGCCTGGCCGATCCGGCACGTATCGACATTCGTGGGCAACTGACCCATGGCCGCGATGTCGCCATCGATGTCGGCTGCGTCTTCGAGGGCAAGGTCGAACTGGCCGATGCCGTCGAGGTCGGCCCCTACTGCGTGCTGAAGAACGTCAAGGTCGGCGCGGGAACGCGCATCGCCGCCTTCTGCCATTTCGAGGATGCGGTGATCGGTCCCGATGGCGTGCTCGGCCCCTATGCCCGTCTGCGGCCGGGTACCGAACTCGGTCCCGAGGTGCATATCGGCAACTTCGTCGAGGTCAAGAAGAGCAAGATTGCCGCGCAGTCGAAGGCCAACCACCTGGCCTACATCGGTGACGCCGAGATAGGCGAACGCGTCAATGTCGGCGCCGGCACCATCACCTGCAACTACGATGGCGCCAACAAGCACCTGACGATCATCGAGGACGATGTCTTCATCGGTTCCGACACCCAACTGGTGGCACCGGTGCGCGTCGGCCGTGGCGCGACGCTGGGTGCCGGCACGACCTTGACCAAGGATGCGCCGCCGGACGCGCTGACCGTATCGCGAGCCAAGCAGCTGACCCTGCCGGGGTGGACGCGTCCGCAGAAGGTGAAAAAATAATGGATTGGGGATTCATGGCTTTTGCGGTGGCGTCGACCCTGTCGCTGGCGACGGGGGGGCTGCTCCTGCTCGTTGGCTACATCGGGACCGTTCCCGCCGCCTTCAGTTTTGGTTTGAAAACCGGCCTGCCGGTGCTGCTGTTGCCGGTGATCGGCCCGGTATGGTTTGCCTTGAGCCGGGGCGCCGATTTTCGCCGCCAGGCCATCCAGTTGATCGTCGGCGTGGCGCTGGTCGCCGTGGCGACCGGCCTGATCCTGGGGCTGGGACCGCATTTCGCGGAAAAACTGGTGGCCGAGGCCGTCGAGGCTGCCAAAAACCGCTGATTTTATTTGTTCAGGGAGAACAAGATGTCCAAATACACTAGCGAGGCCCTTCGTTCTGTAGCCTTGGTCGGTCACGGTGCGGCCGGCAAGACCAGCCTGGCCGAAGCCCTGCTCTTCGCGACCGGGTCGATTTCCGCCAAGGGTAGTGTGGAGAAGGGCAATACGGTCGCCGACTCTGACCCGCAGGAAAAGGAAGCGGGTCACTCCCTGAATTCGGCAGTGGTCAATTTCGGCTACGAAGACACCCATGTCCACCTGATCGATACCCCGGGCTACCCCGATTTTGCCGGGCAGGCAATTGCCGCGCTGGCTGGCGTCGACACCGCCCTGGTCGTGGTCAACGCCCAGACCGGGGTCGAACTGATGACCGAACGCATGATGCGCTACGCGGCGGAGCGCAAGCTGTGCCGGATGATCGTCATCAACAAGATCGATGCCGACAACCTCGACCTGCCCGCTCTGGTAGCCGACATTCGCGAGCGTTTCGGCAAGCAATGCATGGTGCTCGACCTGCCGGCACATGGTGGCGCTGATGTCGTCGAGGTGCTCGAACACGATGCCGGCGACGCCGATTTCGAGTCGGTTGCTGCTGCCCATCGCGCGCTGATCGACCAGATCGTCGAGGAAGACGAGGATCTGCTCGCCCAATACCTTGAGGACGGCGCCGATCCGAGCGCCGCCGCGCTGCATGCGCCGTTCGAGAAGGCGCTGCGTGAAGGCCACCTGATTCCTATCCTGTTTACCTCGGCGAAAACCGGTGCCGGCATCAAGGAGCTGCTGCATGTGCTGGCCTCGTTGGCACCCAATCCGGCCGAAAGCAACCCGCCACCGTTCTACAAGGGCGAGCCAGGCGCTGCGACCGAGGCCTTCCAGGCCGTGCCGGATGCCGGCAAGCATGTGCTGGCGCACGTCTTCAAGATTGTTGCCGACCCCTACATGGGCAAGATCGGTATCTTCCGCGTGCATCAGGGCACGGTGAAGAAGGATATGCAACTCTTCGTCGGCGACGGCAAGCGGCCGATCAAGATCGGTCACCTGTATCAATTGCAGGGCAAGGACACGCTGGAAGTCGACGAACTGCTGCCGGGCGACATCGGCGCCATCGCCAAGGTCGACGAGATCGAATTTGATTGTGTGCTGCACGATTCGCACGATGAGGACCATATCCATCTCGTGCCGCTCGAGTTCCCGAAGCCGATGGCCGGGCTGGCTGTCGAAACGAAGAAAAAGGGCGACGAACAGCGCCTGTTCGATATCCTCGGCAAGCTGGCGATGGAGGATCCGACCTTCGTCATCGAGCGTCATCCGAGCAGCAACGAGACCGTCATCCGCGGCCTGGGCGAAATCCACCTCAAGGCCAAGCTGGCCAAGATGGCCAGCCAGTACAAGCTGGAGGTCGACACCCAGCCGCCGCGCATTCCCTACCGTGAAACGATTACCGGCAACGGCGAGGCCATGTACCGGCACAAGAAGCAATCGGGCGGCGCCGGACAATTCGGCGAGGTCCATCTGCGCATCGAGCCCAAGGGGCGCGGCGAAGGCTTCGAGTTCGTCGATGCGGTCAAGGGTGGCGTGATTCCCGGGGTCTTCATGGCGGCGGTCGAGAAGGGCGTGCGCCAGGGACTGGAAGGCGGCGTCGTGGCCGGCTACGAGGTCGAGGACGTCAAGGTCACCGTATACGACGGCAAGACGCACGCCGTCGACGGCAAGGAGGTGGCATTCACCATCGCTGCCCGCAAGGCGGTGATCGAGGCGGTGCGCAGCGCCAAGCCGATCGTGCTGGAGCCGATCGTTGCCATCGAGATCGTTGTTCCGGAAGGGGCCATCGGCGATCTGACCGGCGATTTGTCCAGCCGTCGTGGCCATATCACCGGTACCGACGGGCGCGGTCACGGCATGGCGGCAATTTCCGGCGAAGTGCCGCTGGCCGAACTCAATGACTACCAGTCGCGGCTGAAGTCGCTGACCGGCGGGCAAGG
>CAMKYP010000182.1 GCA_946477505.1 uncultured Dechloromonas sp.
CCAAGGCGAACCATCAGGCGCCGCAGCATTTCGGCTTCGAGTTCGGGATCAGCCGCACGCGGCTGCCAGCGCGTGTCGTCCTTGGCCGAAGAGGTATAAACCTCTTCCATGCCGCGGTGGCTCACGAAAATATCGGTCGTGCCCGGGGTAGAACCCGGTTCGAAGCGAGTGCGAAACTTGTCGCGCTCCCCCGTCGAATACAGCGAATCGAGCAGACGGCCCAGCGTATTGCGAATGAAATCCTGACCAATCTTGGCGCGGTTTTCCGCCCAGTCGGTTTCCATCACGCCCGCTTCCGGACGTTCAACATTGATGATGAAACCAGTTTCCTGCCAGAAGTCCTTGACGGTATCCCACAGCTTGTCGGCCGGCGCCGTCACAACCAGCCAGCGCTGGTTCCCGGAGCGCTCGACACGAACCTTGTCGACCTGCGGCAGGACGGCCGAGTTTTGCGCCTGTGCCAGCGGGGTGCGGTCGGCACTGTAGGCAGAGAAGGTAGCACTCCCCTTGCCGGCAGCATCGGGCACCAGGTACTTGTCATCGCGGGTAATCTGAGTCAGATCGGGCGGCACCTCAAGTGTCGGCGCCTTGCCGGCAGACTTGTATTCGATCTTGCGGGAATCAGGAAGAAGGCTGCACCCGGCCAGCGCAACGGCAAGCAGGGAAAGGGCGAGGCCGGAAAGCCGACGATTCATGTTTCTTGTACTCCGGGGTCAGGCGAGCAGGCCGGCCTGGCGCAAAGCGGCCAGAACGCGAGGCTGCGCGGCCTCCGACAGGGTGGTCAGGGGCAGGCGGATGCCGTTGGGCATCAGGCCGAGCTTGTGCACCGCCCACTTGACGGGAATCGGGTTGGCTTCGCAGAACAGATCGCGGTGCAGGCCGAGCAGCTTGAAATGGATTTCGCGCGCCTTGGCCATGTCGCCATTGCGGGCAGCAACACACATTTCGTGCATGAGGCGCGGCGCAACGTTGGCGGTTACCGAGATATCCCCATGGAAACCAAGGGCGATAGTTGCCACGGCGGTCATGTCGTCGCCGGTGTACAGGCCGAATTCCTTCGGAGCACGGGCGATCAGGTCGCAGGCACGATCCAGGTTGCCGGTTGCGTCCTTGACGCCGACGATACCGGGCACCTGCGCCAAGCGCAGGATGGTGTCGTTGGACATATCGGCGACGGTACGGCCGGGCACGTTGTAGAGGAGGATCGGCAGTTCGACTGCTTCGGCAATTGCCTTGAAATGGCGATACATGCCTTCCTGAGTCGGACGGTTGTAATAAGGCACCACAGACAGCGACATGTCGGCGCCGGCCTTCTTGGCAAACTCGGTGAGTTCGATCGCTTCAGCTGTCGAATTGCCGCCGGTACCGGCGATGACCGGAATACGACCGGCAATGTGCTCGACCGCCACCTTGATCAGTTCGCAATGTTCCTCGACGTTGACGGTCGGCGACTCGCCAGTCGTGCCGACGACAACGACGGCGTCGGTGCCTTCCTGCACGTGAAAGTCGAGCAGGTTGCGGAAGGCGTTCAAATCGAGACTGCCGTCCTCATGCATGGGCGTAACGATGGCGACAATGGATCCGGTAATCATGGCCTGTATATGAATAAAGTAATCCTTTGATTGTAACTGAAGGCCATTCGCCGCGGAAAGGCGCTTGGTAACAGATTGTTATTTTCTTAACGACCAGTGAAGTCGCCTGTTCTCCACCCGCATCACACCCTCCTCAAGCACAAGCTCCGGATGACGATCGGGTGCGGCCACAAGCAGCTGCCGGACGAACTCATCGAGACGGCTCGCCACAGGAACCTGCCAGCCCAAGCAACGCAAGCGATGACGCAGCAGATTTTTCAATCGGGGGACGCTCAATTGGCGCAATCCGGCCATCCTTGCCGCAGCACCGTCGCCCACCTGCAACCAATCCAGCACAGCCAATTCGTCGAGCAACCCCGCGGCTTCGGTAAAGTTGGCCGCGGCCCGGGCCAGCGAGGACTCGGCCGCCGGAAATCTCCGGCTCAGACCAACCAGTGCATCGTGCCGCAAATAGTTACGGGTCAATGCCGTATCGGCGTTGCTTTCGTCAGTCACCCAGGACAAGCCGGCTTCGCTGGCATATGCCTCGATGTCGCCCCGGGATACATCCAGCAGCGGCCTGAGCAATGTGAGATTACCGGCCCTTCGCTCAACCGGAATACCCGCCGCGCCATTTACGCCTGCCCCGCGCAGCAAATTGAACAATACCGTTTCCGCCTGGTCGCCGCGATGATGGGCAAGCAACAAACACCCCTGTGTCACCTCCGAAAAAGCCGCATAGCGGGCATTGCGGGCAGCCGCCTCGATACCGAGGCCGGAAGCGCCATCGACCGATACACGGCGAACAATGAGCGGCACCCCCAGGCTGCGGCAATAGTCGCTGCAAAAGGCTGCCCAGCCATCGGCGTTGGACGACAAGCCATGATGCACATGCACGGCTCGCAACGCATGACGCCACTCAGACTCGGAGAGGATATGCAGCAGGACGACGGAGTCGCAACCACCGGACAGCCCCACCGAAAGGGGGGTACCAGGCGTGATGCGGGCAGCAAGCACATTGCCGACCCGCTTCCGCAGATCAGTTAACCGGCTGTTCCTTGAAGCGGCCATAACTCATCAGCCGCTCGTAGCGCGCTTCCAGCAATTCGCCGGTGGACAGCCCCGAAAGCTGCTTGAGCGCATCCTGCAGGGCTTTCTTGAGATTCTGCGCCATGGCGGCATGATCGCGATGCGCGCCGCCGAGCGGCTCATTGACCACTTTGTCGACCAAACCCAGCGTTTTCAGGCGATGCGCCGTAATACCCATGGTTTCGGCTGCTTCTGGTGCCTTTTCGGCGCTCTTCCAGAGGATGGAAGCGCAACCCTCCGGTGAAATGACCGAATAGGTCGAGTATTGCAGCATCTGCACGGTATCGCCGACGGCAATCGCCAGCGCGCCACCGGAACCGCCTTCGCCAATGATGGTGACAATAACCGGCACCTTGAGTTCGGCCATCACATACAGGTTGCGGCCAATGGCCTCGGATTGCCCACGCTCCTCGGCATCGATACCGGGATAGGCACCCGGCGTGTCGACGAAAGTCATTACCGGAATACCGAATTTTTCGGCCAGCTTCATCAGGCGCAGGGCTTTGCGATAACCTTCCGGGCGGGGCATACCGAAATTGCGGTAGATTTTTTCCTTGGTATCGCGCCCCTTCTGGTGGCCGATGACCATGACCGGCTGGCCGTTGAAACGGGCCAGACCGCCGACGATGGCGTGATCGTCGGCAAAGGCGCGGTCGCCGTGCAGTTCTTCGAAATCGGTGAAGATCAGCGACAGGTAATCGAGCGTATATGGCCGTTGCGGATGGCGAGCCACCTGCGAAATCTGCCACGGCGTCAGCTTGGCGTAGATATCCTTGGTCAGTTGAGCGCTTTTGCTTTGCAAACGGTCGATTTCTTCGGAGATATCGACCGCGGAGTCATCCTGCACAAAGCGCAGCTCTTCGATTTTGGCTTCAAGGTCGGCAATGGATTGCTCGAAGTCGAGGAAACTTGTTTTCATGGACTGCTCGTTAGCTAAGTTGGGGCGCATTTTACCCCAAAGGCAGGATGGCTAACGTTTCAGTACTCGACCGGTACCGGATCGAGGCTGCGCCACAGATACCATGTCGCCACCGAACGCCATGGCCGCCAGCGATCGCCAAATTCGACCAAGGCTCGCTTTGACAGCTTTGCACCACTGAAATAGCGGCCGGAGACAGCACGCTGCAGACCGATGTCGTCAACCGGAAAGACATCCGGACGCATCAGGTTGAAGATCAGGAACATTTCGGCAGTCCACCTGCCAATACCACGCACGCCCACCAGTTCCGCAATGACAGCCTCGTCGTCCAGATTCGCCCAATGCGCGGGATTCATCCTTCCACTGAGAAAGTGACTGGCCAGATCGCTCATATATTCGATCTTGCGCTGCGACAGACCGCAACCCACCAGCCCCTCCGAGCCAACCTGAGCGAGTTGTTGTGGCGTGACCTCTCCCACCCGATCTACAAAACGTACCCAGACGGAGTCGGCTGCCCTGACCGATATCTGCTGCCCGACGATAGATCGCGCGAGGGTGGAAAACGGATCACCGCGAGACACCAGCGAAGCGTCCCGATAGCGCTGTACCAGCTCGGCCATTGCCGGATCGTTCGCAGCCAGTTCCTCGGATGCCTGCGCCCAATAGGAAGGAGTCATCGGGCGATTATACGTTGACGCAACGCCCGATTTTCCTGATCGCATATTTATGCCGGCATCGAACACGGGAAGACATCAGTTTGTTAGTATTGTCAAAAATAATGATGAGCTTGCGCCATGAACAATTTGCCTTACGTCTTCATCCATCCGATGCTGGGTCCAGACGACGGCTGGGCTGCCTTTCTTGCTGAACTTCCCAGCGGCACACGCAGTCCGGAGCTGCTCTCGCAGTTGGCCCACTCCCCGCAGTTTGAAGAATTCGACCAACGCCTGCCATGGTTTTTCCCGGCGGAGAGCAATTGCAGCTCCTTGCAGGAGAAAGGGGAGCGTGCGGTCCTCGTGTTTTCGGCCAATGCTGCGCCGGACAAACAGGAAGCCTTGGCACCACTGGAAAGCCTATTGCGCAAGGCAAGCCGCAAACTGGCCTTGGCCGCCAGCCCGGCCATCAAGCTACCCGCGAGCGGCACTTGGGACTACTTGCTCATTGACGCCAGCCATGCCCGCAGCCTGCCGCCGTACAACCTGCTAGGCATCGCCAGCCGGACAATGATCGGCATCACCGGGCTGCACACGCCGAACGATCGCGAGTGGTCCCAGGCCAATGCCTGCAGCTTTTCGACCGGAGAGTATCTGCTTGCCCGCTCCATGACGCAGGGCAAGGCCGACATGACCAAGCTCAAGCTGCTCAAGCTGCTGAGCCTGATCGAAGGCGATGCCAACACGAGCGATCTGGAAGATATTTTCCGCGAGGAGTCCAAGCTGTCCTACAGCCTGCTCCGGCTGGTCAATTCGGCTGCCATGTCGCCACGCAGCCCAATCACCAGCTTCGGCCAGGCGATCAACCTGCTGGGACGTCGACAGTTGCAACGCTGGTTGCAACTCCTGGTCTATTCCGACCCCAACAATGGCCAGCACCCAACCCCACTGCTCCCGAAAGCGGCGGCGCGCGGGCGCCTCATCGAACTGCTGTGTTCCCGGCTGCCCCTGGACCCTGCACTCGAGCACCCGGAAGACATGGCATTCATGATCGGCACCTTCTCACTCCTGGATGTGCTGCTCAACATGCCGATGTCCGACATTCTGAACCAGTTGCCCTTGCCGGAGCCTGCGCGGCAAGCGCTGGGCGATCATAGCGGGCCGTTCGGTGAACTCCTGTGCGCCATTTGTGCGGGAGATAAACGCGACCTGGGCACGGCCGCAGCCAAACTCGACGCCTTGGGCATATCGCCGGAAATCCACCTGGATGCCCAATTGACCGCCACCAGTTGGGCAGCCAAGATTCACCCGACAAACTGATCAGCCGAAACGCCCGGACAGGAAGGGATTGAACTGGCGTTCCTCGCCAAAAGTGGACATCGGGCCATGGCCGGGGATGAACGCCACATCATCACCCAGCGGGAAAAGCTGACCCTTGATCGAGTTGATCAGGGTGTCGTAGTCGCCCCGCGGAAAATCCGTCCGGCCGATGGAGCCCTGAAACAGCACGTCGCCAACCTGAGCCAGCCGACTCGGTGCGTGAAAGAAAACCACGTGGCCCGGCGTATGTCCCGGACAGTGCAACACATCCAGTTCAACCTCACCGAAACAGACCTTGTCGCCCCCTTTCAACCAGCGCGTCGGTTCGAAGCTGCGCACATTGGGGAAACCGAACATCTTGCTCTGCTGCGGCATGCCGTCGATCCAGAATCGATCTTCCTCGTGTGGCCCCTCGATCGGTACGCCGGTCTGCTCCACCAATGCGGCAACGCCGCCGGCATGATCGATGTGGCCGTGAGTGACCAGCACCTTGGCCAACGTTAGCTGTTCCCCCTCCAGCGCGCGCAGAATGCGTTCGATGTCGCCACCCGGATCGATCACGACGGCCTGGCGGGTTTTCTCGCACCAGAAGAGGGTGCAGTTCTGCTCGAAGGGAGTAACCGGGACGACTTGGTAGCGCATGACGATTCGTGAATGTTTGAGCGGAAGGTCATTATCGCACGCTGCCACCCTTGCCCGGCATAGCCAGCCACCTTACACTCCTTCTTGCCCTCAAGGACACGCCCTTCGAAAGCCCACCGACAATGCTTGACCACGCGCTACCCGACATTGACTCTTGGACACTGTTGTTCAGCAATAACGGGCTGCCCATCCTGCGCGTTACCAAACGCCGGCTGGAGGAGATGCGCGCCGACCTCGACCGCGTCGATGTCCGCGAACTCGCCCACCTGATCCTGCAAGACCCGATCATGACGGTGCGCGTACTGGCCTTCATTCAGCCGATGCGCGGGCGTTCCCTGCAAAGGGATATCACGACCATTGCCAGCGCGGTGATGATGGCCGGCATAGAACCCTTCTTCAATCAATTCAGCGAATTGTTCACGATCGAGGAACAAGTCAAGGAAGCAGGCCCGCAAGCACTCCTCGGCGTGCTCCAGATCATCCGCCGCGCCCAACGGGCGGCCGACTACGCTCAGGAATGGGCTGTCTGGCGGCAGGACATCAACATGGAGGAAGTACGTGTTGCAGCGCTGCTCCATGACCTGGCCGAAATGCTGGTGTGGTGTACTGCCCCGAAACTCGGCCTGCGCATCCAGGAACTGCTGAGAGCACACCCCGGCACGCGTAGCGCCGATGCGCAGAAGCAAATCCTCGGTTTCACCTTCCTGGAAATCCAGCGCGAACTTTGCCGGGTCTGGCATCTGCCCCCACTGCTCCAGACCCTGATTGACGACGACAACGCCGCGCTGGCGAGGGTCCGCAATGCGACCCTGGCTGTGCGCCTGGCTCGCCACTCCTCCCATGGCTGGGACGACCCGGCCCTGCCCGACGACTACAGGGATATCGGGCAGTTGCTCAACATCTCGCCGGAAGCCGTGCGCCAGCGCCTGGGTCTGGACCCCTTGCCGGCAAGGGAAGCGGACGGGCAGAACGAGGAGCGATAGCCCGCATCAACCGCCGGCACGCGACTCCAGCGCCTCCCAGCGCTCCAGCAAGATCATCAATTCATCATCGATGGCGGCCAGCCTTTCCGCGGCATGCTGCGCGGCTTGCGGATCAGTCTGGTAAATCGACGGATCCTCGAGTCGGGTCGTCAGATCGGCTTGCTCACCTTCCAGCGCCGCGATTTTCCCGGGTAGCGCCTCAAGCTCCCGCTGCTCCTTCCAGGATAGCTTGTCACCCTTCGGCTTGGCTGGCTCCGGGGTCTTGGCCGCGGGTTTGGCTTCGGACCTGGCCTTGGCAGTCTCTTTCGCCACGCCCGCCTTGTACGACGCCCAGTCACTGTAACCGCCGGCATACTCGTGCC
>CAMKYP010000183.1 GCA_946477505.1 uncultured Dechloromonas sp.
GACGGCAGCCTGCAGGTCTATCCGCTGGATGTGGCGGTCAAGGTTGAGACGCTGGCCGTGCCGCTGCTGCCGCTCGAGCCATATCTCGGCCAGTTCCTGAATGTCTCGGTGAACCGCGGGCAGGTTTCGAACAAGGGCGAGGCCACGGCCAAGCTCGACACCACGGGCCTGAAGGCTGGTTACAAGGGAAATTTCACGCTGGGTGATTTCGTCGCTGTCGACAAGGCGAACAGTGCCGATTTCCTCAAATGGAAATCGCTGTATTTCGGTGGCATCGATTTCAAGCTGGAGCCGATGGCCATCAATATCGGCGAGATCGCGCTGACCGATTTTTACTCGCGGCTGATCCTGAACAAGGACGGCAAGTTGAACGTGGCCGATATCGTCAGGAAACCGGATGCGGAGGCTACCGCGAACCCGGAGAGCAAACCGGATGCGGCCAAGATGGGCGGCAAGCCCCCCGCCAAGGCACCGGTGCCGATCAAGATTGCCAAGATCACGCTGCAGAATGGCACGGTGAATTTCTCGGATTTTTTCGTTAAACCGAACTACACGGTAAATCTGACCAAGCTGGGCGGTCGGGTCAGCGGCCTGTCCTCGGCGGCCGATACTGTCGCCGACATGGAAGTGCGCGGCAAGTACGCCAATTCGGCACCGGTACAAATACTGGCCAAGCTGAACCCGCTGGCCGCCAAGTCCTATCTGGATTTGAAGGCCGATATCACCGGGGTGGATCTGACCGGTTTCTCACCCTATTCAGGCAAGTACGCCGGCTACGCCATCGAGAAGGGCAAGCTGTCGCTCAACGTTGCCTACAAGCTGGAAAATAACCAACTGGCAGCAGAGAATCGCCTGTTCATCGACCAGTTCACGTTTGGCGACAGGGTGGAAAGCCCGGATGCCACAAAGCTGCCGGTGAATTTGGCGATTTCCCTGCTCAAGAACAATCGTGGCGAGATCGATCTCAATCTGCCGATATCCGGTTCGCTGGATGATCCGCAGTTTTCCGTCGGCGGCCTGATCGTCAAGGTGATCGTGAACCTGATCGTCAAGGCTGCAACCTCGCCATTTGCCTTGCTGGGTTCGATGTTCGGTAGTGGCGAAGAGCTTTCCAACGTCGAGTTTGCAGCTGGCCGGGCGGGTTTCGACGCGACCGCGACAAAGAAGCTAGAGACTTTGGCCAAGGCTCTGCTCGAGCGCAATTCTTTGAAACTGGAGGTTACCGGCCGGGCCGATCCGGAAGGCGACAAGGAAGGTGTCAAACGGGTGGCCATCGAGCGCGCCATGAAGGCCGAGAAGCTGAAGGACCTTAAGAAGGCGGGTGAAGGCAAGTCACTTGATGATATCGAGATTGCCCCCGAGGAATACAAAATCTACCTGACTCGTGCCTACAAGGAAGCGAAATTCCCGAAACCGCGTAACGTCGTCGGGTTGCAGAAGGAACTGCCGGTCGAGGAGATGGAAAAGTTGATGCTGACCAACCTGCCGGCCAGCGACGATGATATTAAAACCCTGGCTGACCGTCGGGCCGAGGCCGTGCAGACTTGGCTGGTCGAGCAGGGCAAGGTGCCGCCCGAACGGGTTTTCCTGTTGCCGCCGAAGGTCGAGCATGACGACAAGGGCAAGGGTAGCCGCGCCGATTTTTCTTTGAGGTAAGCAGTCAATGAGTGAAACGATGGGGCTGGCCGTCATGGCCGGCGTGATGGTGGTTATCCTGTTGCAGGTGGCCTTATTGTTGCGTGGCAACCGCAGGCAGGACGACGAGCAGCGCTTCCGTGCCTTGCAGGAGACGCAGGAAAAAGGCTTGATGCGCCTGGAGCGGGAGTTGCGTGAGGAGTTGGCGCGCGGTCGCCGCGAAGATGCGGAGGAAGCCTTCCGTGATCGCGAAGAGCGTGCCCAGTCCTCGACCTTGCTCAGTCAGGCGGTGACCACGCAGGTCGGTCAGTTCGGCGCGCTGCAGGCCGAGCGCCTGGAAGCCTTCGCCCGCGAATTGAACCGCTTTTCACTGGGGCTCGACGAACGTTTCGAGCGCCTCAAGCTGACCGTCGAGGGCCGCCTGACGGCGATGCAGGCCGATAATGCCAACAAGCTCGAGGAGATGCGCCGAACTGTCGATGAAAAGCTGCACGCCACGCTGGAACAGCGTCTGGGCGAATCGTTCAAGCTGGTCAGCGATCGCCTGGAGCAGGTGCATCGCGGTCTCGGCGAAATGCAGACCCTGGCTGCCGGGGTGGGCGATCTCAAGCGTGTGCTGACCAACGTCAAGACGCGTGGTACCTGGGGGGAGGTGCAACTCTCGGCCTTGCTCGAACAATTGCTTACCGCCGATCAATTCGCTGCCAATGTGGCGACCAAGCCGGGGAGTGGCGAACGGGTCGATTTTGCCATCCGCCTGCCGGGTAAGGAGGATGGGGCCGAGGTCTGGTTGCCGCTCGACGCCAAATTCCCGATTGAGGATTATCAGCGCCTGATCGATGCGCAGGAGCCGGCAGCCATCGAGGAGGCGGCCAAGGCCATCGAGGTGCGCTTGAAGAACGAGGCGAAGAGCATCCGCGAAAAATACGTTGCGCCGCCGCACACCACCGACTTTGCCATCCTTTATTTGCCCATCGAGGGGTTGTATGCCGAGGCATTGCGTCGCCCCGGCTTGGCCGAGGTGCTGCAGCGCGAATATCGCGTCAGCCTGGCCGGTCCGACGACGCTGGCGGCGATGTTGAACAGTCTGCAAATGGGCTTCCGCACCCTGGCCATCGAGCAGCGCTCGGCCGAGGTGTGGGCTGTGCTGGGGGCGGTGAAGACCGAGTTCGGCAAGTTTGGCGAAGCGCTGGCGCACACGCGGAAGAAGCTCGACGAAGCGAGCAATAGCATCGCCAAGGCGGAGACGCGGACGCGGCAGCTGTCGCGCAAGCTGAAGGAAGTCGAGGCCTTGCCGGTGGTGGATTCGGAACAACTGATCGGGGTGGCGGATTTCGATGGCGAAGACGAGTGAGCTTGAAGCCGCCTACAAGGCAACGACCTACCGGGTATTCCTGCCCGGCGGCCTGTGCGACCTGAGAGTCGGGCAGGCCAGCGAGGCATTGCGGTGTTGGCTGGAGACCACCGGTTGTACCCGGTTTGCGGTGATAACCGCCTATAACCCGGGCTCAGTCGCGACCGCCGAGGCGATCAATGCGGAGCGACAGGCTGCGCTCGAGTGCGATCTGTTGGAGGGGAACTACGAGCCCTATGCGGCCCAGAACCTGCCGGATGCGTCCGATGCACCGCAGGAGGAAAGCTGCTTCGTTCCCGATCTGGCCGTGGAGGACGCTTGTGCATTGGCCAGGGATTACGGGCAGAATGCGCTTATCAGCGGAGGCCCCGATGGCGTGCCGCATCTGGTCTGGATTGAAGAAAACGAAGAATGAACCGAAAGATCGGGCGTTTCGAAGTCAGGGGGGAATTGGGGCGTGGGGCTCAGAGCATCGTCTATCTGGGATTCGACCCCCAGCTGCAACGCGAAATAGCCATCAAGACCCTGCATTTCGCGCGCCCCGATCCACTTCATAACCAGAGCTTGCTTGCCGAAGCGCGGGCTGTCGGGCGCATGCGCCATCCCGGTATCGTGCCGATTTTCGAGGCTGGCGAGGAGGGGGGCGATCTCTACCTCGTATTCGAATACGTGCCAGGCAAGAACCTCGCGGAATTCCTGGCGCAGAGTGGAGCCTTGCCGCCGGTCAAGGCAGTCAGCATCATGCGCCCCATTCTCGATGCGATGTCTCACGCCCACGCGCAGGGAATCATCCACCGTGACCTGAAGCCGTCAAACATCCTGCTCGACGACGACGGAACGCCCCGGGTCATGGATTTCGGCATTGCCGCGCGCCTCGATGCGACGGCTGACCAGGCTGAGCAGATTATCGGGACGCCGGCGTACATGGCGCCCGAGTACATACTGAATCGGGAGATCAGCGAGCGTTCCGATGTTTTCTCGGCCGGCGCGATTCTGTTCGAAATGCTGGTCGGCAGGCGTGCCTTTGCCGGTGATAGCCTCCAGGCCGTGCTGAAGCAGATTACGAGTACGGATCTGACGCTTCCCGAGGGAACGGGCATCGATGAGCGCCTGCGCCCCATCCTGTTGAAAGCGGTGGCGCGGGACCCGGCGCTGCGCTTTCAGACGGCTGCCCAGTTTGCCGAGGCGCTCGACAATTACCTTGAGCCGGAGGACGACCTGCCGGCGACGGGGAGCCGGCAATCGACCATCGACTTCCTGCTCCGCCGGATGCGTCACAAGAGCGATTTTCCCGCGCTCTCCGAATCGGTCACCGCCATCAACCGGATCGCCAACAGCGAAACGGAGAGTATCGACAAGCTGTCGAACACCATCCTCAAGGATTTCGCGCTGACCAACAAGCTGCTGCGTCTGGTGAACTCGGCCTACTTCAGGCCGGCCGGGGGCGGGAGCATCAGTACGGTGTCGCGGGCAGTGGTCGTTCTCGGTTTCGAAGCCGTCCGCAATATCGCGATTACCGTATTGCTGTTCGAACATCTCCAGAACAAGGGGAATGCCAACCAGCTGAAGGAAGATTTCCTGCGCGCTAACCTGGCTGGCGTACTGTCCAAGGATATCGGGGCCGCGGCGCAGATGCGCGACCTTGAGCAGTCGTTCATCTGCTCGCTTTTTCACAGCCTGGGACGCTTGCTGTCGCAATATTATTTTCCCGAGGAGTCCGATGAAATTCGCCGGATCATCGCGCAAAAGACATGTTCCGAGGAGCTTGCCGCCCGTCAGGTTCTCGGTATTTCATTCGAGGAACTGGGTGTCGCCATCGCGCGCCAGTGGGGCTTCCCGCCGCTGATCATCAGTACCATAAGGAGTTTGCCGGCCGGACCGGTCCGCACTCCGGTGCAGCAGGAAGATCGCTTGCGCGTCCTCGCCGGATTCGCCAATGAACTATGCGACGTCATCGCCCAAGCGACACCCGAAGCACGCGACCGTGAGTTGAAGCGGACCATGTCACGCTATGCCGAGGCCGTCGCCCTGGACCAGACGGACATACTTAAAACGGTTCAGCGTGCCGTTGAGGAGGTGGCCGATTTTGCCCGCGTCGTTCATCTCAACCTGCAGCAGACGACTTTTGGCAAACAGATGCGTCTTTTTGCCAAGGGCGCGGTAGTCGATTCGCCCGCCGGAGCAGGGGGGCATGACACGAACTATGCGGATAGCA
Source organism: uncultured Dechloromonas sp. (assembly GCA_946477505.1). GTDB lineage: Bacteria > Pseudomonadota > Gammaproteobacteria > Burkholderiales > Rhodocyclaceae > Azonexus. Next base: position 5,205 of record CAMKYP010000183.1, read on the forward strand.
CCGTGTTGCTGGAGCCCGACCCGCTGGCCGGCGGTGGGGGCGGTAATGGCGAGCCGCAGGTCGATGCCCAGGCCGTTCTGACGGCGGGGATTCAGGATATCAGCAATACATTGATCGACGGTTTTCAGCTGAACGACATCTTGCGCATCATTCTCGAAACGATGTATCGGGCCATGGGTTTTCGACGTGTCGTGCTGTGCATTCGCGATGCCAAGGCCGGCGTCATGCAGGGGCGTTTCGGTTTCGGCCCGGATGCCAATGAAGTGGCGCGCGCCTTTCGTTTTACGCTGAGTTTCACGCCGGATATTTTTCATGCGGCGACGTCGAAGGGCGTCGATATCCTGATCAGCGACATTGACGATCCGAAGATCGCCAGCCGGATTCCCGACTGGTATCGCAAGGCGGTGCCCGCCCATTCCTTCGTGCTGTTCCCGCTGAACATCAAGAACAACCCGGTGGCGCTGATCTATGCCGATCGCGACGAGCCGGGCGGTATCGCGATTCCGGAAAAGGAACTGCAATTGCTGCGTACCTTGCGCAATCAGGCGATCCTGGCGATCAAGCAGGGTAGTTGACGTCGTCGGCCGGTCGGTTGTTGCAGCCCGGATGCGCCGCGCCGGCATGATGAAGCTGGCTTGCTTATAGGTCCGTTCGCGGACCGGCGGCCAGGAAGAGCCTGTGCCGGGATTGGGCAGGGCAGTACCCCACAATAAAAATGCCCGCGTTTTGCGGGCATTCTTATTTGATCAGGTTAGATGGCTTACCAGAGCTTCCACCAGGCGGTCTTGCGTTCCAGGCCATCCTTGTAGAAACGGCTATTCGGGAAGTTCTTCTTCATCACGCGGTCCGCGTCGTCACGCAAATCGGTCATGCCCAACTTGTCGTAGGCGGTGATCATGATGAACATCGCCTCTTCGATGGCCGGTGCTTGCGGATAGGTCTTGATTGCGTACTGGGCACGGTTGGCCGCGGCAATGTATGCTCCCCGCTTGACGTAGTAGCGCGCAACGTGGACTTCGAGCGATGCCATGGCGTTGACCAGATAGTTCATGCGCAGGGTCGCATCCGGCGTGTATTTGCTGTTCGGGAAGCGGGTTACCAGTTCCTTGAAGGATTCGAACGATTCACGGGCGGCTTTCGGGTCCCGCTCGGTGGGGTCCTGCGAACTGACATATGCCGCCAGGCCGAGGTCTTCGTTGAAGTTGATCAGGCCCTTCAGGTAATAGACATAGTCGACCGCCGGATGGCTGGGGTGCAGTTTGATGAAGCGGTCGCAGGCAGCGAGGGCGGAACCGGACTCGTTCGCCTTCCAGTACACGTAGCCCAGTTCGAGCTGCGCCTGCTGGGCATAGCGGCCGTAAGGAAAACGGGCTTCCAGCTTTTCCAGATACTTGGCCGATTTGTCCCATGCGCCTTCGCCCTGGGCATCCTTTGCCTCGGAGTAAAGTTTGCTGGCAGACCAGCCGCTGGTCTCGTCGTATTTTTCCGCGGTGCCGCAGCCCGCAATGAGGGCCGCCACAAATAGTGCCAGCAAAGTGCGGATGAGGGCAGGGAAAGGCGGGAATGCGGGTAAACTTCGCATCTATGAATGATCCTATTGAAGATTCCGGCGATTATAGCCGAACTGAACCGCTCCGCCTGACCGTTCCCGAGGCATCCACCGGCCGTCGACTCGATCAGGTGCTGGCTGAACTGTTGCCCCAGCATTCGCGAAATCGCCTCCAGACCTGGGTCAAGAATGGTTGTGTCCTGGTCGATGAAAATTTGGAAACCGAGCCCAAGCGGAAGCTGCTGGGTGGTCAGGTGTTGCTGATAGAAGAACCCGAGGACGCTCGCAGCCCGGTCGACCAACCTGAAGACATTCCGCTCGATGTCGTATTCGAGGACGAGACGCTGCTGGTGATCAACAAGCCGGCCGGCCTGGTCGTCCATCCCGGCAGCGGCAACTGGAGTGGAACGCTGATGAACGCCCTGCTGCACCATGTGCCGGGCATCGACCAGATTCCTCGTGCGGGTATCGTCCATCGGCTGGACAAGGACACCAGCGGACTGATGGTGGTCGCCAAGACCCTGGAGGCGCAGACCGATCTGGTGCGCCAGTTGCAGGCGCGAACCGTCAAGCGCATTTATCTGGCCTTTGCGGCGGGTGTGATCAAGAAGGACGGTGGGGTCGATTCGCCCATCGGCCGGCATCCCACGCAGCGCATCAAGATGGCGGTGGTTCCCGAGAACCGGGGGGGCAAGCCGGCCTTGACCTGGTATCGCGTGCTCGATTCCTTCCCCTATTGCACTT
>CAMKYP010000184.1 GCA_946477505.1 uncultured Dechloromonas sp.
TGGCCGAACTCAATGACTACCAGTCGCGGCTGAAGTCGCTGACCGGCGGGCAAGGTAGCTATACCATCGAATTTGCCCGTTATTCGGCCGTGCCGCCGAATGTTCAGCAGCAGATGGCGAGCAAGTTCCAGCTGCACGACGAGGACGAGTAGGCGCGTCCTGTTTGGCAAAAAAGGCCGGATTTCCGGCCTTTTGCTTTTGGGGTGGAGCAGGTTCAGGTCGAGGGGAAGGCCGCTTCGATACTGGCGAGTACGTACTCGAGTTCGCTTTCGAAGGCCGCGAGGATTTCATCTTGGGCAGGCCGCAATTCCTTCATGCTTTCCTCCAGGTCCTTGGCCAGTGAGGCAAGCCGGATGGCGCCGATGGTGCCGCCGGTACCCTTCAGGCTGTGGGCGAGGCGCGTGGCCGTGGCATGGTCGCCCGCGGCCAGGGCATCGCGGATGCGTCCCGGCTCGCCGGTAAAGCGTTTCCTGAAGTCGCGGAGCACGCGTTCGTAAAGCACCGGCTTGTGCAGCATGCGCCGAAGGCCATCGCCGGTATCGATACCGGCGATTTCGGGGAAAGGGGGTATTTCCGGCGGGGATGCCGTTGCAGCGAGGGGAGCGTCGAGGGGAAGGGTGGGCGATTCGGCGTGTGGAAAGCGCTGGATGATCCGGATCAGCTGGGATGGATCGATCGGTTTGGTCAGGAAATCGTTCATCCCGGCATCGATAGCCTTCTGGCGTTCGTGTTCAAGCGCGTGCGCGGTGAGCGCGATGATCGGTATGTCGGGGCGGACGCTGCCTTTGCGGATCAGCCGTGTTGCTTCCAGGCCATCCATTTCCGGCATCTGGATATCCATCAGGATCAGGTCGAATGCCGATGCGGCAGCATTCAATGCCTCAATGGCCAGACGCCCGTTGGTGGCTAGCGATACCGTTACGCCAAGGGATTCGAGCAAGTCGCGCATGATCATCTGATTGGTCGGGACATCCTCGGCAACCAGAATCCTTGCCCCGGCCAGGGGAGCGGCCGTAGTTGGGCCGAGAAGCGGCTGGGCAGCCGTCTCGCCGCGCAGGCGGTCCAAAATGCCGGCCAGGCGGGCATAGGTAACCGGCTTTTCCATGACTTCGTCGAAGTCGCCCAGCGTATCGTGCAATTCCGGCACATTCGGATTGTCGGCGGTGATCATCACCAGGCGGGTGCGCCTTCCCAGCCGCGAGCGAATCATGCCGGCCAGCGCCAGGCCATCGATTCCGGGCATGTTGAGGTCGATCATGATGCAATCGAAGTGATGCTTGGCCAAGCGCAGCCGGCTCAGCGCGGCGCTGCCGGAATCGTCCGTTTCGACGGCGCAGCCATGCTTTTCGAGGAGCTTGGCCAGCACCTGGCGGGCCAGGGCGTTGTCGTCGACAACCAGGACGCGGTAGTTTGCTGGTGTCTGAGGCAAGCTCTCCGGTTTGCCGACTTCGAGGTAAAGATGGAATGAGAAGATCGAGCCGACTTGCGGCGTGCTGTCGACCTGAATCGTCCCGCCCATCATTTCGATCAGCCGCTTTGTGATGACCAGCCCCAGTCCGGTGCCCCCGAATTTGCGGGTCACCGAGCTGTCGGCCTGGGTAAACGGCTGGAACAGACCGGCTATTTGCTCGGGCGTCATGCCGATGCCAGTATCCTGGATGCGGAAAGAAAGCTCGGCGCGACCGTCTGCCTGGTGGGTGCAGCTCACATGGAGGGTGATGCTGCCGCTGGCGGTGAACTTGATGGCATTGCCGATCAGGTTGATGAATATCTGGGTCAGGCGCAGGGCATCGCCGCGCAGGTTTTGCGGTACGTCGGGGGCGACGACGTATTCGAGCAGCAGCTTTTTCTCCTGAACCGGATTGCGGAGCAGGCTCGACACGTTGTCGAGAATATCGTCGAGCTGGAAGTCGGCGACCTCCAGTTGTATGCCGCCCGCGTCGATCTTGGAGAAGTCGAGAATGTCGTTCACCACCCCGAGCAGAAGCTTTCCGGCGCCTTCGATGCGTTGCACATACTCCTTTTCGCGCGGCGGCATCTGGCTTAGCGTCAGGAGGTAGGCCAGGCCGATCACGCCATTGAGCGGGGTCCGGATTTCATGGCTCATGTTGGCGAGAAAATCGGCGCGCGCCTTGGCCAGCTCTTCGGCCTCCCGGCGGGCCTGCTCCCGCAGTTCTCCCAGCGCCCGCTCACGGTCCTGCTCATAGGCCAGCCGGTTGCGCAGCGATTCCAGCCCCTGGATCAACTGGGCGATTTCATCGCTGCCCCGCACGTCGAGCGGCGTGTCGAAGTGGCCCGATGAAATGGCGCGCATGGTCGGCAGAATCTGGGTGTTCAGCGGTGTCAGCACCAGTCGGCGCATGAGCAGGACGATGCTGATGAAGATGGCCGCAACCATGGCCAGGCCGCCGGTTACGACGACCCAGACGATCCACTCGGTGAGTGCGGTGAATTCCTCGACCGACGTCCCGCCGGCGATGACCCAGCGCGGATTGTCCAGGGTCTGGAAAATGACCAGCTTCTCGCGCGCCCGGGTTTCCCCCGCTTCCTCGTTTTTCCAGCGGTAGAACAGCTCGCCCGATTTCATCCGGGTCAACTCGCCCACGATGTCAATGCCGTCCTCCGATCGGAAATCCGAGAGATTCCTGCCTTCCTTGTGCGGATGCAGGATCAGGTGCCCGAAACGTTCGCCGGGTGTGGCATCGATGATGTAGTAATAACCGCTGGCGCCTACCTGCATGCTGCGCACTTCATCGTTCAGGGCGCGGAGCTGTTCGTCCAGGTCGATACCGACGACCGTGGCGCCGATGACCTGATTGCTTGCGTCGACGAGCGGCATGAAGGTGGCCAGGTACTGGCGTCCGAGGAAAATGACCTGCCCGGTGTGGGGGCGACCGGTGATGAGATCGTGGTAGGCGGGGTGTTCGGCCGTCAGGTAGGTGCCGATGGGCGTGTTTCCCTGCGCATCGCGGGCGGTCGATACGCGGCGCTGGAAACCTTCGGCGGTCAATAAAAAAATGCTGCCCGGACCGCGTAGCTCGCGCAGGAAGGTATCGAGCGGGTGGCCCGCCCGGGAGTCGTTGTCGGCCAGCAAGGCCTCAAGGCCCGCACGGGTCGCCTTGTGCTGTCCGCCCAGCGACTCGTTGATCTGGTCGTTCAGCAGCTTGGCGTACTCGAACGCCTCGGTGCGGGAGCCCTCGAGGCGGGAGGCGACTGCCGCGCGCAGCAGCCCGACGCCATGGGCCAACTGATGACGGGCATTGTCATTGAGGGCGCTGGTCAAGTGCGTGGCCAGCAGGTAAGTGGCCAGGCTCAGGACGACAACGGCGGTGACCAGCGAAGCGAGAATCAATTTGTTGCCGAGCGATGCCCGGGCAATTATCCGGCGTAGCGACGATCCTCTCCGGCGGCGACTGGCGACGCCGTGCTCGAAAACCAGATCAGTCGCCTTGCCTCGGTTGAGTGCGTCGTAATTCTCAGCCGCCGAGGCAATCTGCGTACGGCTCGCCTTGCGGCACATCGACATGTAGCCGATGAGCATCTCGTTTTCCCAGATCGGTGAGACATGTGCCTCGACCCAGTATTCGTCACCGTTCTTGCTGCGATTCCTGATTATTCCGATCCACGGCCGCCCTGCCTTCATATCGGCCCACAGGTCGGCAAAAACCACGGCGGGCATATTGGGATGGCGGACGATGTTGTGCGGTTGACCGATCAGTTCGTCTTCACTGAAGCCGCTGATCTCTGCGAAATCGTGATTGACTAAGGTGATCAGCCCACGGGTGTCCGTCCGCGAAATAAGGAGCTGCGCATCGCGCAGTTCGATTTCTTGGCCTGTCAGCGGTCCGTTATCGCGCATCGAGTCGGCTGGCTATCGCGTTGTCCAAAGGCCGGAGGGGGCGCCCGGAAGAATGCCGAATGCCCGAATCGAGCACTGACGTTAAATGTGCGAAAAATATAACATGTTTGCCGAATTTGCGATACGGGCGCGCGTCCGTATCGGCCGAGCGCGGCGCGTCTCCGGCGGATCAGCCTTGGCCGCTGCTCCAGGCGACTGCGGCGAGAAACAGGTAGCCGGCGCCATACACGGTCTTGATGAAAGCCGGACTGTGCGGGTCGGGTTCGAGTTTGCGACGCAGGCGAGAGATGCGGACATCGATGGCACGGTCGGTTGGCGCGAGATCGCGGCTACCCATCAGTTTTTCGCGCTGCAAAATCCGGTTCGGGTTGTTGACGAAAACGCGCAGCAATTCCGACTCGGCGGTACTGAGCGCGTGCTCTTCGCCGTTGGGCGCGATCAGCTGATTATTGCCGAGATTGAAGCGCCAGCCACCGAATTCGGCAATCTGGCGGGTGCTCGTTTCGCTGCCTTCGCGGCGGCGGACGATGCTGCGCACGCGGGCGACCAGTTCGCGTGGTTCGAAGGGCTTGAGCACGTAGTCGTCGGCACCGAGTTCGAGTCCCATGACGCGGTCGCTGACGTGGGCGCGCCCGGTGAGGATCAGGATGCCGCAGGGGGATTGTGCCTTGACCCGCTGCATGGCCTCGATGCCGTCCATGTCCGGCAGGCCGAGATCGATGATGCACAGGTCGGGGGCGAGACTGCGCAGGCGGCGCAGCAGGTCGCCGGCACTGCGGCACCAGACGGTGCGAAAGCCGAAGTCGCGCAGCACTTGCTCGATGATCTTGGCAACATCCGGGTCGTCTTCGACGATGGCGATCAGTTTGGCGGAATCGGTCTCTTTCATGGCGTTTCCCGTTGGGTGCGCAGCAGCGCGCGAGCCAGATCCTGGCGTACGAAGGGTTTGGCCAGGACAGGCAGGTCGCTGGCGGGGGCGGTTCCGGGTTCGTCGGTATAGCCGCTCATCAGCACGATGCGCATGTCTGGCCGCCGGACTAGGATGGCCTCGGCCAGTTGCCGGCCGTTGATGCTGCCAGGCATGATGACGTCGCTGACGACGATGGCGATATCGATGATCTGGTCGATCATGTCCAGCGCCTGCGTGCCATCCTCGGCCTCGATGACCGGATAGCCCAGATCGATCAGTTGCTGGCGGACGACGCGGCGGACGTTGGGTTCGTCTTCGACGAGCAAGACGAGTTCGCCGCCATGCGGCAGTGAGGCTTCGTCGCCGACCGGGTCGAAATCACTTTCCGGCGTGGTCAGCGGCAGGGCGAGCAGTACCGTCGTACCCTGATCCGGCTGGCTCTGGATCGAAATGCCGCCACCGGACTGTTTGGCGAAGCCGTAGGCCATGGCCAGCCCGAGTCCGCTACCTAGTCCCAGGCGCTTGGTGGTGAAGAAGGGTTCGCAGGCGCGGGCCAGGGTGGCGGCATCCATGCCGGTGCCGTTGTCGGCAACCTCGATCAGCGCATAGCGCCCGGGGGGAAGCTCGAATGACGAGGCGTCGGTCGACAGCTCGACGGCGCGGGCGGCGATGTGCAGCCGCCCGCCGTCCGGCATCGCATCGCGCGAATTCAGCGCAAAGTTGATCAAGGCGCTTTCCAGCTGTCCCGGGTCGGCCAGGGCATGCACGCTGGCTCCGCTCAAGTCGGTCGATACGGCAATCGATTCAGGCAAGGTGCGCCGGACGAGTTTGGCCAGGCTACCGATCAGCTGGCCGAGATCGACGGGTTGCGGCTCCAGTGGCTGCTGGCGCGAGAAGGTGAGCAGGCGTTTGATCAGTTGTACGCCGCGGCGCGCCGATTGCAGTGCCGGATCGACGAATTCATTGACGGCTGCATCGTCCGGCCGGTGATCCTGCAAGGCGGCCAGGTTGCCGATGATGACGGTGAGCAGGTTGTTGAAATCGTGGGCCAGGCCACCGGTCAGCTGGCCGATGGCTTCCATCTTCTGCGCCTGGACCAGCGCCGCCTGCATGCGTTTCTGCTCGGTGATTTCGTGCGAAAAGACGAAGAAGCCCAGGGTTTCCCCTTCGGCCGTGGTTTCCGGAACCAGCGTACTTTGCGCGAAGACCGTCTGGCCCTTGCGCTGCATCTGATACTCGTAGGTGACCTGCTGGCCCGACAAGGCCTTGCGTACCGAGTCGCGTACCTGGCCATAGACGCCGGGGCCGATCACATCGAGAACCGCGCGTCCGGTCACGCCGCCTTCAGGGTGTCCGTACCAGTCGGAGTAGCCCTTGTTGGCGTATTGATAGACCTCGTGCTTGTCGACGTAGCCGATGAGGATGGGAATGGTGTCGTTGATCAGGCGCAGGCGAGCCTCGCTGCGCCCAAGCGCGGCGGCGATGCGCTCGTTTTCCTCGTTGGCGCGGCGCAGGTTGGCGTTGGCGTTCTCCAGCTGGGCGGTACGTCGACGAACGCGTTCGTCGAGCTGAATATTCTGGTGCTCGGTCAGGTGCTCGATGTAGCGCTGCTCGGTGACATCGCTGTACAGCGTGACGAAGCCCCGGTCCGGCAGGGGTTCGCCGCGCAGCAGTAGGACGCGGCCGTTCGGGCGCTGGCGCTCGGTGACGTGCTGCGAGAAGTTGCGGGCAGCGGCGACCCGTTCGGCGATCTGGGCTTCGCGGTCGCCAGCACCGTACTCGCCGCGTTCGGCGTTGTAGCGGATGAAGCTTTCGAAGGGTGCGCCGACGAAAGCGAGCGTATCGGGAAACTCGAGCAACTGCAGGAAAGTCCGGTTCCAGGCGACGAGCCGCAGATCGCCGTCGAACACGGTGATCCCCTGGTCGAGCAGGTCGAGCCCGGCCTGCAGCATGTCGTAGTGCAGGGGGGCGTTGGCGTGGGGGGCTTCGGGCAGCATCGGACGATTCTAGAGCAGGCGAATGGGGGGATTTTGCGGTGTAACGATTCGTTACATTCTGCCAATAGTTGCGCAAGAGTGTTTTGCGATTCTCCTCAAACAATAAAAGAACGGTTACGGGCGCACACCAAAAAAGCCTGAATCGGCAATAACTTGCATTACGAGAACAGCACACTCGGCAAGAAAACGTGAGGAGAATCCCGTGGTTAACCCGTACACCGTAGGGCTGGACCGGAATCCGGCCAACTATGTTCCGCTGTCGCCGCTGACCTTCATCGAACGGTCGGCCTTCATCTATCCGAAGCGCGTTTCCGTCATCCAGGGCGCCCGCCAGTACACCTGGAAGGAAAGTTACGACCGCGCCCGCCAGCTGGCTTCGTCCTTGAAAGGGCGCGGCATTGGCAAGGGCGATACCGTCGCCGTCATGCTGCCCAATACCGCCGCCATGTTCGAATGCCACTTTGGCGTGCCGATGGTCGGCGCCGTGCTCAATACCCTGAACACCCGCCTCGACGCCGAGGCCATCGCCTTCATGCTGGCCCACGGCGAAGCCAAGGTGCTGATCACCGATCTCGAGTTCTCCAAGGTCATCAAGGCCGCCCTCGAACTGCTCGAAGGGCCGAAGCCGCTGGTCATCGACAGCCTCGATCCGGACTACACCGACGGCGAGAAGCTCGGCGAGAAGGACTACGAGGCTTTCCTCAACGAAGG
>CAMKYP010000185.1 GCA_946477505.1 uncultured Dechloromonas sp.
GCGATCAGCACCGGGTTCGCCAGCGGATTGCAGCCGGATCGCTGGTAGATCCGGAAGGCGCCCTGGTAGGCGAGGAGGGTTATGGTCAGGCCCATCAGCGGCGAGGCCGCGAGATAAACCCAGATTTGCCCGATATCTTGCGTCATGCTGTCTCTTCCGTCGCGCCGGCATTGCGCTGGCAGAGTTTCATCACCAGAGCCGTCACGACCAGCGTCACGGTCGTACTGATGAGCAGGGAGAGCAGGAGCGGCAACCATTCGGCGGCAACCCGGTGCAGGTGAACCATGATCCCGGTGCCGGCCGGAACGAAAAGCAGGGAAAGATGTTGCAACAGGTTCTGGCTGCTCGTTTGCAACTCCGCACTGGGGCCTTGGCGCAAGAGCAAGGCGAAAAACAGGAACAGCATGCCGAGTACCGGCCCGGGAACCGGCAGGGCGAGTCCGCGGGCGACAAATTCGCCGGCCAACTGGAAAATGAGCAGTTGTGTCAGTGCCGAAAGCATCGTGTGATCTCCAAAAACGATGCTTTGAGTTTATTGCATATATCCTGTCGTCAATAGAGCCTGAAAAGTCTGTTTGTTTTTTACAAAAAGTAATTAATCAGGCGGTAAATGCATGGCCCAGGGTGCGTACGGCAATACCCAGGCAAGCCCCCGCCGCGGCAGGTTTCCAGACAGCGGCGACGCGCCGGCCTGCGGAAATGAGGACGGCAACGCCGGGCAGATCGAACGGCGAGATCAGGAAGCCTGCGCTCGCATTAAGCAGTTCGAGGCTTACCTGTCCGGCGCGCCGCATTTCGTCCATGACCCCCATCATCGCCGTGCCGCCGGCCAGATACTTGGTCAGGGATGGCAGGATCAAAACGGGATCGATGCCGGCCAACTGCAATCCAGGGGCAATCCAGATAGTCAGCGCATCGATGGCGCCGAAGCGTTTCAGGGCGATTACGGCCACCAGCGACAGCACCAGCATGGGAATCGCCCCGACGGCGATCTTGAAGGCCTCGGCACCCGCGCGGTTGATGACATCGAGTATGCCCTTCGCAGTTTCGGCAACCGGGTGGTGAAGGGTTTCGTCCACAACGGCCTCACTGGCTGAGAGGTTTCGGCCAAAGAGGTAGTAGGTGGCCGCCGCCGCGCAGAGTCCGCCGATCAGGGAGTAGGCCAGCAGCGGCCCAAAGCGGAGACCCATGGTCAGCATCGGAAAGGCTGCGTTGGCCTGGGCCATCGCGAATACCATCGCCAGGGTGGCGGCCAGGTGGCGGTCCGAGGTGCCGCGCTGCTCCATCATGGTCAGCGTCGCCATCGGCGCCGCGAAACTGACGAAATTGATCTGCAGGGCGGCAAAGACGCCCAGGCCGGTCAGCCCGAACGGACGCAGCAGCGGCCCCAGTCGGGCAACCGCCCAGTCGAGGGCTCCACGCGCTTCGAGCAATCGCATCAGCGAGAGCATGACTACCATGACGGGCAGCAGGACGAACAAGGATAGTTCGACTGCAGAGCGGCCAGCCTTGAGGATGATGTCGATCAGGATATCCATGACTTCGGCGATGTCGTTCCGGTAAGGAGGCTGCGATGTTACGACAGCTCGGACATCACGGCGTAGCACGGCAGCAGTGGATTTCCCCCGTTGCCCGACGGGGGGCTTCAATTCCGCCGGGCAGCGTTCAATACGTCTTCGAGTCCGACCACATCTCCGGGGCAAAGCGGATGACCCGGTTGCGACCCCGTTCCTTGGCTTGGTAGAGAGCCACATCGGCAAACTTGACGGCCTGCCAGAAGGTCTCGCTATCGGTTGGGAAGTCGGCGATGCCGATCGATATGGTTTTCTGCAGGACGATGCCGCTGACCTGGACTTTAAGGTTCTCGACCGCGCAGCGGATGTTGTCCGCAACCTTGACGGCCGCATCGCCGACCGTGTCGATGAGGATGATCAGGAACTCTTCGCCGCCATAGCGAATGACCAGATCCGAGGCACGCACCGACTGCTTCAACAGAGTGGACAGCGCCTTGAGAACGGCATCGCCGGCATCGTGGCCATAGGTATCGTTGACCATCTTGAAATAATCGAGATCGAGCATCAGGATCGCCGCATGCGAGCGTTTCCGGTGGACGCTGGCGACCAGGGTTTCGATGTATTCCTCGAGGAAGCGCCGATTGTTGAGTCCGGTCATCGGATCAGTCAGGGTCGAATCACGCAGGCTTTCCATCAGGCGTTTGGTTTCCAGAACCGGGGCCGTTTCACGCAGATACACGTTGATGAACGGAATCTGCGAACTGAGCCGTTCACGATCGCTCGGTTTGGTCAGCAACTGAACGACGCTGCCGACGGCGCCGGACTGGATGATCGGGAAGCAGACATGCTGCCGCTCGCCAAGCTCGGCGGGAGGGCGGAAGGCGTAACAGATTTCCGGGTTGTCGATGCCGTCGATGATGTGCCCCGTCCGGCGAACGCGGCAGGCCTCGGGGCGGACCAGTATCTGCGGGTCGCACCAGCGGCAGGTGTCGGCCATTTCGCCATCGACCATGACCCCCTTCATTTGTTTTTTATTGCTGCTGATCTCGTAGATCGAGAACTCGGCGAGGCTGAATTCGCTCTGCAATGTTCGCGAAAGCCGTTGGTAGATTTCGGTCTTCGTCTCGTCTTCCTCGATGGCCTGCTTAAAGTGCGCGGCGCTGGTCAAGCCGTCGACCATGTCGATGGTGGCCGTCAGCAGATTTTCCCCCGGCGCCGGCGTGCGTTCGGTGAGGCGGGCGACATTGCCGCCGATACGGTTCAGGCCATCGTCGAGAAAGGTCAGCAGGCGGTTCATGTCGACCGCGATCTGCCCGATTTCATCGTTGGTGTGCTGTTCGACCTGCCCCTTGAAGTCGCCGCGCAGGGCGCGCTGCACCGTTTCCTCGACGGCATTGGCGGTCTCCGAGATCGGGCGGAGCAGGCGGCGCAACAGCAGGATCAGGAGCAGCGCAAACAGGGTGACGACCCCGGCTATGCCGGCGACGGTTATCAGGGCTTTCTCTTTCAGGGTATTGAGCGACATGCTCATGCTGACGGCCCCCAGGACCGCTCCTTCGGCTACCTGATGGCATTGCAGGCAGTTGGGATTGCCGCTGGCGGTGGCGATGTAGGGAATGGTGCCCCGGAAGATGCTCTCGTTGTCGACGACCGTCAGTTCGAAATGGGGCTTGCCGTCGTGCAGAACACGACGCTCGATGTCGTCGACCTCGGACTCGAGGCGCAGGCCCTTGCCAAACTGCTTCTCGACTTCCGGCGCACGAATGACTCGGGCCGATTTCAGTCCTTGAACCTCCACCAGGCGCTGAAGGAAGCGTTCACGCTTGTCGATCACCCCATTGATCATCGACTCGGTCAGGTGGACCCGGACGATTTCGCCGGCCGTCCGGATATGCTCGGTTGCCGAGGCTATTGAAAAGCTGCGGAAGGCATACAGGCTGATGGCGATCAGCACGGCGAGCAATGCGGCTGCAATGCTGATGAAAAACAGGGTTACCTTTGTGTTCAACTTCATGGCAGTTGTGAATGGACTCCTCCGGGAGGCGCCAATTATGGCGTCACACTTTGAACCGGGGCGTGCGGACAACACGAAAGAATTAATTAATTTGAATGAGATTTGATCGGCGTCAACCTTTTGGGGTGAGGTGCTTGTCCGGATAGCGGGCAGATAAACAGGCAATAAAAAAGCGCCGGGTTTCCCCGGCGCTCGTCCTCTGCTTACGCTTGGATTGATTGTTCTGGCTTAGGCCATTGCCTCATACAACGGCAGGGTCAGGAACTCGGGGTAGTCCGGGGTCAGCGACATGCGGTCGAAGATTTCGGCAGCCTGGTCGTAGGTCGCGGTGTCCTCGCCCTGGGCGGTAACGGTGGCCTTCACCTTGGCCAGTTCCTCGGCGATCATCGGGCGGACCATTTCGACCGTGACCTTGCGGCCGTCGTCGAGGACGCCCTTCGGCGACACCACCCACTGCCACACTTGCGAGCGGGAGATTTCGGCGGTGGCGGCGTCTTCCATCAGGTTGTGGATGGGCACGCAGCCGTTGCCGGCCAGCCAGCTGCCGAGGTAGTGGATGCCGACGTTGATGTTGTTGCGCAGGCCGGCTTCGGTGATCGGGGTGGTCGGGCGGAAGTCGAGCCACTGTTCCGGTCCGAACTTGCCTTCCACCTGCTTTTCGAACTGGTTCGGCTTGTCGCCGAGTACCTTGACGAACTCTTCCATGGCGATGGGCACCAGGCCCGGGTGTGCCACCCAGCCGCCATCGAAGCCGTCGTTGGCGTCGCGGGTCTTGTCGTGGCGGATGCCGGCCAGCGCCTTTTCGTTGGCGACCGGGTCGTTCTTGATCGGGATCAGGGCTGACATGCCGCCCATGGCCGGGGCGCCGCGCTTGTGGCAGGCCTGAACGAGGGCCAAGGCGTAGCCGCGCATGAAGGGCACTTCCATGGTGATGGCGCCGCGCTGGGCCAGGCAGAAGTCCTTGTTCTTCTTGAACTTCTTGATGCAGGAGAAGATGTAGTCCCAGCGACCGGCGTTCAGGCCGGCGGAGTGGTTGCGCAGTTCGTACAGGATCTCTTCCATCTCGAAGGTGGCGAGGATGGTTTCGACCAGCACGGTGGCCTTGATGGTGCCCTGCGGCAGGCCGACGTGGTCCTGCGCCATGACGAAGGCGTCGTTCCACAGACGGGCTTCGAGGTGGCTTTCCATCTTCGGCAGGTAGTAGAACGGGCCGGCGCCGCGGGCGATCTGCTCTTTTGCGTTGTGGAAGAAGACCAGACCGAAGTCGAACAGGCCGCCGGAAACGCGCTGGCCATCAACGAGGACGTGCTTCTCGTCGAGGTGCCAGCCGCGCGGACGGATCTGCAGGGTGGCGATCTTGTCGTTCAGCTTGTATTCCTTGCCGGCTTCGTTCTTGAACGACAGTTCGCGGCGGATGGCCTTGTACAGGTTCACCTGGCCCTGAATTTGGTTTTCCCAGTTCGGGGAGTTGGAATCCTCGAAGTCGGTCATGTAGGAGTCAGCGCCCGAGTTGAAGGCGTTGATGATCATCTTGGCCTCGACCGGGCCGGTGATTTCGACGCGGCGGCATTGCAGCGCGGCCGGCACCGGGGCGACCTTCCAGTCGCCTTCGCGGATGTGCTTGGTTTCCGGCAGGAAGTCCGGCATTTCGCCGGCGTCGATGCGGGCCTGGCGCTCGACGCGGGCCTTGAGCAGTTCCTGGCGACGGCCTTCGAAGGCGCGGTGCAGCTTGGCGACGAATTCGAGGGCTTCGGTCGTCAGAATGGATTCCCATTCGGGCTTCACGGGGGCGGTAATTTGCATACCGGCGGGCAGATTGAGGGCCATGCGGAACTCCTGAAAAAAGAAGGTTTCGGATACTGCGATGGGATGCATTCTATGAGTCTTCTATAAGACTTGAAAGACGGCTAAAATCACTTCATCTTTTACTTAAAGTATTAAATGGACCGCCTCAAGCAGATCGAAGCCTTTGCCAGTGTCGCAACCCGGGGGAGTTTGTCGGCGGCGGCTCGGGTCGAGGGGGTTACGCCGGCGATCATCGGGCGCCGCATCGATGCGCTGGAGGCGCGGCTGGGCGTGCGCTTGCTGGTACGCACCACGCGCAAGCTGACATTGACATTCGAAGGGCAGGCTTTTCTGGAAGACTGCCAAAAACTGCTCAACGACCTGGCCAATGCCGAGGCGGCGGTTTCGCTCGGCGGCCTGAAAGCCAGCGGCTATCTGAAGGTATCTGCCCCTGCCGGTTTTGGGCGGCAGCATGTGGCGCCGCTGGTTGGCGATTTCATGCAGGTTAACCCGGAGGTACGGGTCAATCTCAATCTGAGCGACCGTCTGGTCGACCTGATCAACGAAAATATCGATTGTGCGGTCCGTATCGGCGAGATGACCGATTCCAGCCTGATCAGCGTGCGTCTGGGCGAGATGCGTCGCATGGTGGTAGCCAGCCCGGCTTACCTGGTCGAGCATGGGGTGCCGCGCTCGCCAGCCGATCTGGCCGGACACAACTGTTTGTCGCTCGGTCAGCAGCGAGGCTGGATATTCCGTCATCCGGATAGCGGGGAAACGGAAACCATCAAGGTCAGCGGCAGCTTTGAGTGCAACGATGGCGCCGTGTTGCACGAGTGGGCGCTGGCCGGGCGCGGGCTGGCCTGGCGTTCGCTGTGGGAGGTTGGGCGCGACCTCAAGGAAGGGCGGCTGACCTCGGTGCTCGATGCTTGGCAGGCGCCCCCGATGGGTATTTATGCCGTTTTTCCGCAGCGCCGCCATCTACCGCTGCGGGTCAGGCTTTTCATCGACCTGCTCAAGGATAACTACAGCCGGCCCAGCTATTGGGAACTGCGCTGATGAAGACGCCCGTCTATCGCACGCTGGGGGCGCTTTCCGTCGTCCTCGGTGTGATCGGGGCCTTCCTGCCGCTGTTGCCGACGACGCCTTTCCTGATATTGGCGGCTTGGTTCTTTGCTCGCTCCCATCCGGAGTGGGAGGAAAAACTGCTGGCGCATCCCAAGGCCGGTCCAGCCATCCGTGCCTGGCGCGATCATCGGGCCATTCCGGTTACCGCCAAATGGGCTGCGGCAATCATGATGGGTATCAGTGCGGCTGGCAGTTGGTACGGGTTGCCCGAGCCCTGGCGTTATCTGCCGCCGTGTATCGCACTGGTGGTACTCGGCTGGATGTTGACCAGGCCTTCCGTTTAGCCGAGGCTGGTCGGTCGAAAGCCGTTTTGGCCCGATTCGCCGGGATAGACTCAGGCCTGGTGCGGCATCTTCCGGTCCGGAGCTGGCCGATTTTCCCCGGCTGTGTTGCAGAAACTGAAAAGACTCTGGGTGAGCGCATCCCGCAAGCGGTCGAGTTCGGCGATGCGACTGCCAATGTTTGAGTGCCTGCCATGGCGGCAATCGGAGATCAACTCCTGTGCCATGCGGTGGGCCTGTTCGTGCAGCTCGCTCGCGGCGGCGATTTCGGCCACTTCGTCGGGCGCTGCCTTGACCAGTTTGCTGCCCAGCCAGCCGCCGAAGCGACAAAGTCCCGGGTCCAGCTCGGGAGGCGTGTCGCGTTGGCCGATGAGGTAGGCGGTAACTTGGCGCATCCAGGCGCGATGCTCGACCATCGCGTAGAGCGTCGGTAGTTCCTCGCGGCCGATACGCCGGACGGTGGACCAGGCAGCGGGTGGAGTCCATCGCTTGACCCAGGCAGGAATATCGTCGCCGGGCATGGGCTTGGCAATGCCGAAGCCTTGTCCTAGTTCGCAGCCCAACTGCAGCAGCAGTTCGCCATGCGCTTCGGTTTCAACCCCTTCGGCGATCAATTCGCGCGAGAAGGCATGAGCAAAGCCGATGATGCCTTCGAGGATGGCCAGGTCATCTGCATTGTCCAGCATGTCGCGGACGAAGCTCTGGTCGATCTTGAGGGCTTGGGCCGGCAGGCGTTTGAGGTAGGTGAGCGAGGA
>CAMKYP010000186.1 GCA_946477505.1 uncultured Dechloromonas sp.
TTTCCCGACTTTCAGGCCGAGCCGGCCTTGTTCGACGCAGTGCATCGCCATATGCTGGCCGGACGCAACCAGTACGCGCCGATGGCCGGTCTGCCGGAGCTGCGCCAGGCCATCGTCGACAAGGTGGCGGCGCTGTACGGCACGCGCTTCGATGTCGAGTCCGAGGTCACGGTCACGGCGGGGGCGACGCAGGCCATCTTTACCGCCGTCGCCGCCTTCGTCAGGCCCGGTGATGAGGTCATCGTCTTCGAACCGGTTTACGACAGCTATGTACCGGCCATCGAAACGGTGGGTGGCAAGGCGATTCCCGCGCAACTGAAATTTCCCGACTATGCGCCCGATTGGACGCAGGTAGCGGCCCTGATCACGCCGAGAACGCGGATGATCATGGTTAATTCGCCGCACAATCCGACCGGTAGCCTGCTCGGCAAGGCTGATCTCGAGCGGCTGGCCGAACTGGTCCGCGGCACCGATATCGTGATCGTCTCGGACGAGGTGTACGAGCACATCCTGTTCGACGGCGAGCGGCATGCCAGCCTGTGCGGACATCCGGAACTGGCGGCGCGCAGCATTGTCGTCTCCAGCTTCGGCAAGACTTATCACATCACGGGCTGGAAGATCGGCTATGTGGTCGGTCCATCGGCGCTGATGGACGAGTTCCGCAAGGTGCATCAATTCAATGTCTTCACCGTGCACGCGCCGTCGCAACTGGCCATTGCCGAGTACATGCAGGATGCCTCCCGCCATCTCGGGCTGGCTGCGTTCTATCAGGAAAAGCGGGACAGTTTCCGCCGGCTGATGGCGGACACGCCCTTTGAATTGCTGCCTTGCTGCGGTACTTATTTCCAACTGGCCCGTTACGACCGGATCTCGGACCTGCCGGACCGCGCTTTCGCCGAGTGGCTGACGCGCGAAGTCGGGGTGGCGGTGATCCCGGTATCGGCGTTCTATGCCGACGGGCGCGACGACAGGGTGGTTCGCTTCTGTTTCGCGAAACGGGAGGAAACGCTGGAGGCCGCCGCAGAGCGGCTTTGTAAAGCTTTGTAGGGAAAACTGAAATTATGAAAAACGCTTGACCGGATTTTGCCCCGAAGAGAATAATCGGCGCACCTACAACCTACCTAATATTCAACGGAGAAAAAGCTATGGGCATGATTCAGGAATTCAAGGAGTTCGCGGTCAAGGGCAATGCGATGGATCTCGCGGTTGGCGTGATCATCGGCGGTGCCTTCGGCAAGATCGTCGACTCCATCGTCGGTGACCTGATCATGCCGATCGTCAGCCGCATTGTCGGCAAACTGGATTTTTCCAATCTTTTCATTGTCCTCGGCGACAACCCGAACAATCTGGCAACGCTGGCCGATCTCAAGAAAGCGGGTATTGCCGTTTTCGCCTACGGTTCCTTCCTGACCATCCTGGTCAACTTCATCATCCTGGCCTTCATCATCTTCATGATGGTCAAGCAGATGAACCGCCTGCGCAAGGCGGAACCGGCCCCGGAGCCGGTTGCCCCGGTGACGCCGGAAGACATCGTCCTACTGCGCGAAATCCGCGATTCGCTGAAAAAGTAAGCGCCAGGTATTCCAAAAAAAGCCGCCCTCGGGCGGCTTTTTCATTGGCAGATGATCGGCTTAGCCGAAAACGGCATGCCACAGCCCGGTCACTGCCGTGATGTGGCTTTCCACTTCCTCGCGAGGAATCGGCGCCTTCGGGTTGGCCGACAGCCGTTTGGCGTGCTGCAGGCGGCGGAACTCGCGATAGGCGTTGCCGGCCGCCTTGGCCTGGGCCGGATCGATCAGACCCAGTTCACCAGCAATGCGCAGCAGGGCGATATTGCCCAGGTTCCCGGTTAGTTCCGCGTGTTGGTGCGCGTGGCCGAGAATCAGGTACTGCACGATGAATTCGACGTCGATGATGCCGCCGGGGTCGTGCTTGAGGCCGAATCCGGTTTCGCTTTTCGTGGCGTGGGCATCGATCATCTTGCGGCGCATGGCGATGACTTCTTCACGAAGCTTGGCCAGGTCGCGCGGCTGGCGCAGGATTTCGACGCGGATCGCCTCGAAGCGCTGGCCGACCGCCGGGTCGCCGGCGCAGAAGCGGGCGCGGGTCAGCGCCTGGTGTTCCCAGGTCCAGGCGTTCTTGAGCTGATAGTCGCGGAAGGCGTCGACGGAGACGGCGAGCAGTCCGGAGTCGCCGTTCGGGCGCAGGCGGAGATCGGTTTCGAACAGGATGCCGGCCGGCGTCTGGCTCGACAACCAGGTATTCAGGCGCTGGCTGAGCCGCGTGTAGTGCTCGGCGGCTTCCTGGTCGTCATCGTCGTAGAGATAGACGAGGTCGAGGTCGGAGGCGTAGCCAAGTTCCTTGCCGCCCATCTTGCCGTAGCCGATGACGGCAAATTGCGGCGTGTCGCGGTGGCGTTTCTTGATCGTGCTCCATACCAGGGGCAGGGTTTCCTGGACCAATGTGTCGGCCAGTTCGGTCAAGTGGTCGGACAGGCGCTCGATGGTCTGCAGTCCGGCCAGGTCCTGGGCCAGCAGCCGGAAGACTTGGCCGTGGTGCATTTCGCGCAGGATGTCCATCTCGCGCTCGGTATCGCCGGCATGCTGGGACAGGTTGGCGCGCAGGTTGTCGCGGAAACCGCTCCAGTCGGTGGCGATTTCGTACAGGCGCGGATCGAGCAGTTCGTCGAGCAGCAGCGGATAACGGTTCAGGTAGTCGGCGGCCCAATGCGATGCGCACATCATGTCGGCCACGCGGCGCAGCGCCATCGGGTATTGCTGGAGCAGGGCCAGGTAGGCGCCGCGCCGGGCAATGCCCTCGAGGAAGGCCAGTCCGCGCACCAGCGTGGTGTCGGGGTCCGGTGTCGCGCCAGCGGCTTCGATCAGGCGCGGCCCGACGGCGTCGAGGCGCGAGCGGTTGGCCGCGGGCAACTGCTGGTAGCGGCTGGAGGCGCGCAGGTCGGCCAGGCGGGCGATGGCGTCGCGCGGCTGCCGGAAGCCAAGATTGCCGAGCGCCTCGATCGCGCCCTCTTCATCGAGTTGCCCTTGCCACAGGCCGGTCAGCGGGTGTTCGCCGGCCTCCGGGTCGGAGAACACCGCTTCGAAATGCCGGCTGACGATGTCGCGGTGCCTGCCCAGCACCTCGGCCATCGCGTCCCAGCCGGCAAAGCCCATGCTGCGGCCGATCTTTTCGCGTTCGGCCGGGTCTGTCGGGAGCATGTGCGTCTGCTTGTCCTCGACGTACTGCAGGCGGTGTTCAAGGCGACGCAGGAAGACGTAGGCAGTGTTTAGTTCCCGTTCTGTCTCGGCCGAGATCAGCTTGCGTTCGGCGAGCAGGGAGAGGACTTGCAGCGTCGGGCGTATCTGCAGCGCGGGGTCGCGGCCGCCGCGAATCAACTGGAAGACCTGGGCCATGAATTCGATTTCGCGTATGCCGCCGGGGCCGAGCTTGACGTGATCGGCCATATCCTTGCGGGCAACTTCGCGGCGAATCTGCGCATGCAGGTCGCGCATGGCGTTGATCGCGCCGAAATCCAGGTATTTGCGGAACACGAAGGGGCGGGCGATTTTCTGCATGGCGACGACCCAGTCCGGCTGCAGGTTGTCGCCGGCATTCATGGTGCGTGCCTTGATCCAGGCGTAGCGCTCCCATTCGCGGCCCTGGGTGACGAAGTAGTTTTCCAGCGCGTCGATCGAGCAGACCAGCGGGCCGGAGTCGCCGTTCGGGCGCAGCCGCATGTCGACGCGGAAAACCTGGCCGTCCGCCGTGATGTCGCCCAGTGCCTGGATGACCTTCTTGCCCAGGCGATTGAAGAAATCGAAGTTCTCGATGCACTTCGCGGCGCCGGCTGTATCGCCTTCCTCCGGGTAGATGAAGATGTAGTCGACGTCGGACGAAACATTGAGTTCGCGACCGCCGAGCTTGCCCATGCCGATGACCATCAGGCGCAGCGGCCGGCCCTGGCTGTCGAGCGGCTCGCCGTAGGTTTCCGCAAGTTGCTGGTGGTAATGGTCGAGGGCGAAGTTGGTGGTGACGTCGGCGAGCAGGGTCATGCATTCGACGATTTCTTCCAGCGGCGCCAGGCCACACAGGTCGCGCAGGATGAGGTGGGCCATGGTCCGCTGGCGCAGGCGACGCAGGGTCGAGCGTACCGCCTCGTCGTCGGCCAGGGGCTGGCGCAGCGGTGCCATCAGCAGCGCCTCGTCAAGCGGCCGCTCCCAAGTGGCGGCCAGTTCGGGAATCAGCTCGGGGCGGGCGTTGAGCAGGGTGGTGAGGTAGCGGCTGTGTTCGAGGGCCGGCTGCCAGCGGGGGTCGAGCGTGGTGTCCATGATGGTGGGGCGGCTACTGGGCCGAAAAGGTAGAATGTCATCTTTTGCGATTTCCTGATTGTAGTGACCTATTACCCCCAATGGCAAAGCGGTTTCATCGGTGAATGACGCGTCGCCTCTGAATGACAGCGTGATTTCGCCGGACGTGCGTGCCGCGGCCTATCACCGCTTGCACTGGCTGTGGCCCATCCTGGCCAAGCCGGCCGTCGCTCGCGGCTTGCGCTGGGCCGGCTGGCTGGTTTTTGCCGCCTGGCTGGCGTTCACGGTGCTGGTGCTGGCCCTGCGTTTCGTGGTGCTGCCCAAGGTGGCGGATTATCGCGATGAGATCGAGCGCGCCGCCAGCAAGGCGGTCGGACAGCCCGTCAGCATCGGCCGCATCGAGGCGCGTTGGCTGGGGCTGAATCCGGACCTCGTGCTCGATAATGTCGTTGTCGCCGATCGGCAGGGGGGAGCGGCTTTTTCGTTGGCCCGCGTCGAAGGCGTGATGTCGTGGCAAACCTTGTTGCGTCTGCGTCCGACCTTGTCGCTCCTGGCCTTCGACGGGCCGGTGCTGCATGTTCGCCGGGAGACGACGGGAAAGCTGACCATCGCCGGCATGGATACCGAGGGTGACAGCGATCCGGCGTTTGCCGAATGGGTGCTCGATCAGAAGCGCATCCGCATCCACGATGCCACCATTGTCTGGGAGGATCGTTTGCGCAAGGCACCGCCGCTGGTGCTGGAGGATTTGCAGTTCGCTCTGGACAACAGCGGCCGGCGGCACCGCTTCGGCCTTTCGGCGGCACCACCGGCCCATCTGGCGGCACGGGTTGATATTCGTGGCGAGGTCCGGGGCAATCTGGGTGATGCGCTCGACAAGCTGACCGGCAAGCTCTTCGTCGAGCTGGATTATGCCGATCTGGCGGGATGGCGGGCCTGGGTTGACTATCCGGTGCTGCTGCCCCAGGGGCGCGGGGCCTTGCGGGTGTGGGGCGATCTTGGCGACGGCGCCGGCAAGGTGACGGCAGACGTCGCGCTTGAGGAGTTGCGTATCCGGCTGGGTCGCAAGTTGCCGGAACTCGATCTGGCCAATATGCGCGGTCGGCTGGAAGGGCGTTACGAAGGTAGCGAGTGGGCTCTTGCCGGGCACAAGGTTGAGTTGCTGACTCGGGATGGCGTGCGCGTCGCCCCTACCGACTTCAAGTTGGAATGGCGCCAGAATCCGCAGACGATGGTCGTCAATGGCAATGCCAGCGCCAGTTTCCTCGATCTGGGCATACTGGCCGGCTTGGCTGCCTATATGCCGCTCGATGCCAAGAGCCGCGAGTTGCTTGAGCGGCACAAGCCGCAGGGGCGGGTTGCCGAACTGCGGGCGAGCTGGACGCTGGATGACGAAACGCTCCGGAAATACAGCCTGAAAACGACGTTCCGCGACATGGGGCTGGAAGCGGGCGGCTATTTTCCGGGTGCCGCGGGCGTCTCCGGTAGTGTCGAGCTGAGCGAAAAAGGGGGCGAACTGTTGCTCGATTCGGGCAAGTCCGGCATCTCCCTGCCGGCTATTTTCCCCGTCCCGGACATCGCGCTCACCCAGCTGAAGGCCAGGGCCAGCTGGAAGAACACGCCGGAAGCCATCGATATCCGCCTCGACAAGCTGGAGTTCGCCGGCCCCGACGCCGCCGGTTCGGCGCAGGGCGTCTATCGCTATAGCGGCGAGGGCCCGGGCGAGATCGACCTGACGGCAAAGGTGGACCGGGCGGAGGCCACAGCTGTCTGGCGCTATATGCCGCACGTGGTCAATGCGGATGCGCGTGCCTGGATACGGCGCGGTATCGTCGCCGGTCGCGGCTACGACGGCAAGCTGGTGCTCAAGGGCAATCTACGGGACTTTCCCTTCCGTGACGGCAAGGGCGGAAAATTCCTGGTTACCGCCAAAGCCGCCGACGCCAAGGTAGATTACGTGCCGGGCTGGCCGGCCATTGACGGTATCGAGGCGGACATGAGTTTCGATGTCGGGATGAAGATCGCCGCCAGCAAGGGACGAATTCTGGGGGCTCACCTGTCCGGCGTTGATGTGCGGATTCCGGATTTCGAATCGCACGAGGAAATGCTGCATGTGCGCGGCCTGGCCCAGGGGCCGACAGCCGAATTCCTGCAATTCATCGAAAAAAGCCCGCTGGCCGAAACGCTCGACCATTTTACGGACGGCATGAAGGCAGTCGGCAACGGCAGCCTGAATCTGGAACTCGATATTCCCTTGCGCCACGCGCAGGATACGAAGATGCGCGGTGACTACCGCTTCCAGAACAATCAGCTGCAGCCTCTGGCCGGGCTGCCGCCGCTGACCCAGGTTAATGGCCGCCTGCAATTGACGGAAAGCAGCGCGACGGCGCAGGACATCACCGGTCGGGTGTTCGGCGGTCCGCTCAAGGTGCAGGTTCGCAGCGTGGGTGACAAGGTGGGCGTTCAGGCAAGTGGAACGGCGCAGATCAAGGAGGTGAGCAACCACTTCGGCTGGCCGCTGATCAACCATCTGGTTGGCGGTGCCGGCTGGAAGGCCGATATCAATATCCGCAAGAAGAATGCCGAAGTGGTGGTTGAATCCGATCTGGTTGGCGTCAGTTCTCCCTTGCCGGAGCCGTTGAACAAGACGGCCTCTACACCGCTACCACTGCGCGTCGAGCAGACCCGCCCGGACGCCCAGCGCGAGCAGTACCGGATTACCTTGGGCAAGGTCGGTCAGGGGGTGATGGTTCGTCGCGGGGAAAACTGGGAGCGCGGTGTCTTTGCCGTCGGCGATGCGGAACCTCGCTTGCCGGAAAAGGGGCTGGCCGTTCGGGTTGCGACGCCCAGGATCGATGCCGATATCTGGAAAAACTATCTGCCGGACAATGCGAATGGCGCCGCTGCCGACCCTGGCGGGATGGCGCTCAGCGTGCTGTTCCTGAAAACCCCGTTGCTTCGTGTATTCGAACGGGATTTCAGCAATGTCGAAACGACCTTGCGTCCACGGGAGGGCGGTTGGCAGATCGGGCTCAACACGCGTGAGGCAGTGGGCGACCTGCTCTGGAAGCAGGCGGGCGAAGGCTGGGTCGAGGGAAATTTCAAGCGACTGGTGCTCAAGTCATCGCCCGAAATCGGCGAGGGGGGCGCGACCTTGATCAATTCCC
>CAMKYP010000187.1 GCA_946477505.1 uncultured Dechloromonas sp.
GCAAATCATCCGAGGTGCCGGTGGTTCTGAAATACTGCAATCCACCGCCCCATTGGCGTTGGAAGTAGTAGTGGAAGTCGGTTCGGAAGGTTTTCAGGGTGGTCGAAGCATTCGAAACTGCTGAGCCGACCAGGCCGTTATCCCATGTCTGCTTCTCGTTGATCCAGTTGGCACGTGCCGAGGCGGAATGGTTGCCCTGAATAAACTGATAATTCAGGTCGAATGCGATATCCCGGAAACGATTGCTCCCCAAGGATTTGTCGTTCGTGTCCTGCCATACCCTGGCATTCAGACCATAAGTCCCGATAGCGAGGTTATGTGCTCCCCAATCCTGTTGAAGCGCGACCCGCCAATAGGGTGCATTGCCATTGATGACACTGCCGGCCAACTCCTCCGTTCCCCAAGGCTGTCCCCAACTCATGAAGCGGAAGGCCCCACTCTTGGCGGAACGATAATTGGCAACCTCGACGTAAATCAGGTTGTTCCACATACCGTACAAGCCAACGCCGCCGACCTTGCTGGCCAGCGTCATGTCGACCAGTGAGGCAGCAGGCATCTGCAAGGCAGCCGTACCGATATGGGGAAATCCCCAGGCGGGCGTGCTGTTATAGATGTCGGATACGGTCGGGCTATTGTTCAGCGTTACGCCGTAGGCCAGTTCCTCCCCGGCCAGCGTCAGGCTGTTGCCGTAGCGGGCATCAAACATCTCCATGCCCCAGCGCTTCTCAAGGCCATCGTAGTTGTACTGGATCAGCGCGCCAGAGTTGTCCGTGATTTTGCCGCCATAGTAGAGAGCCGCCGTCTGGGCAACCACTTTTCCATCCTTGGGGAAATCCGCCGAAGTCGTACCGCCTGCATCGGTATTGCTGGTATTGGTCTGGGAGGCCAGCAAGGCCGCAGACACCGGGATGCGTTCCAGCAATGGCTTGGCATCCCACTTGTCGGAACTCATGGCAAAGGCACCCAGCTTGAACTGCCGTCCAAACGGGGTAAGTTCCGGAAATACCGTATGGCATTTCCCGCATTCATAGCCGGTTTGCCGGGCCATGCTGGGAACCGCTTGAGCGGTTGAAGAAGTAAGACCTACCCCAGCCAGAATGCCAAGCCAGATCAACATCGACCTGCACCACATCTTCTGTTTTACATGCGACATGTGATTCCCCCTCATAAAGTCAGTTTGTGACCAGCTCACATTGCAGGATTTCGGCGCCGCCACTCCATATTCCATTTGGATGTGGCTTGCAGACCCCAGTGAACATGGGGTTAATGTTGCGCGCCACATCCTGTCCAATGGGTGTCAGAAAAATTACGAATACGTAAACGCACCGCAAGGAAATTGACAGCAAACCATTCAGTCGGGGCTCTAAATTGATTACGCAGAAGAAAAAAGCCCAGTAGGCCTACTGGGCTTTCGCGGAACCTCGATGGGAGGCCTGTAACCGGAGGGAAGCTAATCCCTTAGGGAGATGGCAGTTAGCTTGGTACGGAAATTCAATAGCTCCTATCACTTCGCGCCAGCAGCTAACTGACGGTGGGCATCGGCCAACGCTCTGGCCTCCTTGGCCGCATTGGTGAACTGTTCCTGAAGTGAGAGACAGTGCGCCCGCATTGCAATCGGATCACCTTTGGGGCGACTGGCATAGTAAACGTTGGCAGCCTTTGCATGCCAAGCTGCTTCAGCATCGTACTTTGCCGCTTTCTCGGTAAAGAAGTCGGCAATTCGCTGATGATCCGACGCGCTAGTGGCATTTACGATGCTCGCCGGAATGTCACCGACGGGAGGGACCGAGGTGCATGCAGCAAGGCCGATCAGGGCAAGACTACTGAAAAAGTATCTAATACGCATGGTGATTCTCCCTGGGTAAGGGTTAGCATGCTCACACGTTGCTTCCAATATCAGTTTCGCCAATTGGCTATCAATTCAGGCGATGATATTGATCAACGTTCCTGTCGGTTGTCCCTGGAAATTGACAACCACTTTCGGTGATTCGTCCTTGCGTCGTTCAAGTTCAGCATTCTGTGCTTGTTGGCGCTCTAGCTGTTTTGCCTCGGCCAACTGCTGTTTCTCGGCGACAGCGCGAACGTTGCCGGCAATTGTATTGGTACTGCCGGAAGAAATAGCTTGGATGGGCATCATTCGCTCCTAAATAATGAGGATCAATTCAGCGAAGGACAAAACGGCTGCCAGCAGTGGAAAACAACAAGAAAACCCACCACTTCTATTTTTTATACTGCATCGCAGTAGCTGACCGTAAGATGGCCAGGAGATTACAAACCTGTCTCTATATCGCAAGATATGCAAAATGAGAGAACGGATGGAAAATCCCCCCCAAGGCTATACTGATCACGGATGTTAAATTTGTAATCTCGCAGTTATGGCGGTGTCAGTTCCTCAGTCGCATACTCAATCCAGCAGGTCATCGCATCAGTGGAAGCATCGGAGCCTTGCGGTGGGCTGCTTTCTACGCATCGATTGGGGAACGGCCATGGACATCAAGGTAAAGGTCAATACGCTGCTGGAATTGCTCAGGACCGAGCAACGTTCCACTTTTCCGCAGGCACTCCAATTCAAGGAGAGAGCTCCAAATCGCTGGTATGACGGCGTGCCCGAGTATCTGGTCGATATTTACGACTGGGCCTATGTCAACCCTAAATGGGTGGCTTGGCTCGATCAGAACATGGTCGTCCGCGTTTTACTTTTCGGCAATGACGCCCGGTTGATGCGCATTTACCTCGACGAGATCCAGCCCGGTATGAAAGTGTGGCAGGTAGCGCATGTCTATGGCGACCTTGTCCAGCGCGTTGCGGCTCGCGTCGGGCCGCTGGGCAGGTTTCACCTGACCGATATCACCCCCATCCAGATCGAACACGGCTGCAACAAGCTTGCCGCCTTCCCTTGGGCCAGAGTGATTCGTGCGAATGCGGCCACTTATGATTCAGGCGCGGACTACGACCTGATCTGCAGCTTCTTCCTGCTGCACGAAGTGCCTGAAGAAAAAAAATATCAGATCGTCGACCACCTGCTGGAGTGCGTACCGCCAGGTGGCAAGGCTCTATTTATAGACTATCACCGTCCCGCTTGGTGGCAGCCGGTACGCTGGATATTGAAGGGGGTGAATGCATGGCTTGAACCCTTTGCGGATGCGCTGTGGCAACATGAAATTCAGGATTACGCCAGTTGCCCGAAGGCATTCACCTGGTGCAAGCGCACGTTTTTTGGCGGTACTTATCAAGTCGTCCGGGCAGTGCGCAACAGCTAAGTTTGTGGCTCGCATTTGAATCTTTGGCTCGAATTCAGATTCCCCATGACGACCAGTTCGTCACAGGCAGTTCATGTCAGCGATAAGAGCTTGGTGGCTGCACGATCATTCTCGTCGGCCGTCGATATGACCTTCAACTGCATCTCGAACTGACGAGCAACGGAGATCATCGAAACCATTTCTGCAGCCATGTCGACATTGCTGCCCTCAAGAAACCCCGAAACAACGGTCACGTTGGCATTACTTTCATCATCAGTCATTCCCGCCTACCGGCGAAATAACCCATCACCACCTCGCTCCAGCGCGTGTTCAGGCGGATTGACCAATTTGATTCGACCAATGACGGAAACGGTATTCGGCGTGCCGAACCGAGGCACGGTAGACACTGTTCCGTCCGCGGCAATTGCAACTTCGGTGTCCGGTGGGATTGTAATGGGCCCGTTTTCTCCTTGGACAAGAGTCCCGCTTCGAGTTTGCAAGAGACCGTTCGTATTCACAGTCAAGTTGCCATTGCGGGTGTAGGCTTCGCTTCCGTCGGGCATACTCAAGGCGATAAATCCTTGGCCTTGTACCGCGAGGTCCAAGGATCGCCCGGTTTGCTGGAGGGTTCCCGGGGTGAAATCCGTCATCACACTGGCGTCAACCACAAAAGCTCGTGTTGGCAGGCCCTCGCCCTCAATCGGCACCGCACGAAATGCGTGCATTTCTGCTCTGAAGCCATTGGTCGTGGCATTGGCCATATTGTTCGCCATGCCGGCCTGCTGCGTCAGGGCATGTGAAGCACCTGTCATTGCCGTATAAATCACGCGGTCCATGGAAGCCCTTCCTGAATGAAAGTGATTTTGGTTTTTTCTGCGCGATGACTGATGCGCAAAAACGCCTTGGCATTCAAAAAGGAGATGGGAGCAACCCCATGCCAGAGATGACCGACGCCGAAGACATGCCCTGGAACCGGCACACCCAAGCCAAGTGCCATGGCAAGCAACGCGAACAGGATCAGTTTATTCAACACAACTTGATCTCATCGCGCCGCTCCCAATTTATGCAACCGTATTGATCAAGGTGCCCGTTGCTTGCCCCTGTGTATTGATGGCGACTTTGGGAATCTCTGCTTCGGGCGGCGCCGCTGGGACCTTTTCTGCTATTGGACGATTCCCGGCAATCGGGCTCGTGCTGCCGGTGGAGGAACTGGCGCTACTCGATGAACATCCTTGCATCGCCATTCTTTACTCCCTTTCTGAAAAGTACCCATCCAGGCGATGAAATACATGTCTGATATAGGTGGATTAACGTCAGTGAAAGAAACGTTTGGTTAGGTTCATTGATACTACGCCGCGTTAACTGACAGCCAGGTGGCTTGCTGATTACAGTTATGTCGTCCCCGGGTCAGGATGCTTGAGCCTCATAGGAAGCGTGTTGCTCAAGATAAAAGAAGGCCTTGCCTTGCAACAAGGCCATTCACAACAGTCACGCAGGAGAGAGGGCGGACCGCAGGGGAGTCAGGCCGAAGTTGCACGGGCCTCGACCAAAGACCTCCCCTGGTTACTTGCTTTTGTTTGAATTTCCCGAACCAAGGATATTAGTCGGTTCCTCAGTCAAACAATCTAAAATGACTTGCTGACCGATGCGACCACGCGATCACGCCCAATGTTTCTGCCGAAAGCATTCATGTACGCCGTCGTATTACCATCCGGTGCGGTATGTTTCGTATCCGCGTAGGTCCATGTCAGCCCGAAATTGAAGCCTTGGTATTCCTTCGCCAGCCCGAGCTTGTAGTCGGTGTAATCGAAGAAGTTGTTATCGCCGCCAGATGCGCCCCAATACCCCACATTCGATTTACCGGGATAGTTCTGCCGACCGACATGCGCGAGGATGTTGTAGCCCGTTTCTCCCACGGGAATCTGAGCACTGAGGTCAAGGTAACTGGCCCCCCGCGATTCGTTAACACCAAAGGTGTAGGTGCTGATCGCCTTCGAATACTTCAGAGTCAGCCATTTGTAGCCGATGGCGCCATAGACTTCAGTCGTATCGGGCTTGCGATAGGCGCCCAGATTGTCGAACCGACCCGGATAGTAGTAGCGAATCAGACCGACATCGTAGGTCCAGCCGTCACCAAAGCTATTCTTGTAGCCACCGTAGAAATCCCATTCCAGACTGGCCGAATTGCTGGCACCCGTCGTATACGGTGCACCAACACTCCCTGGCGAGGCGAGGGATACCGGAGCATTCTTGACGCCGGCATTTTGATCAGTAAACCAGGAAATGTTCGATAGCCACGTCCCCAGATAAAATCCGGAGACGTGGGCATAATCGAATCCGCCCTGAACCGCCGGTTTGCCGTCGGTCTGGGAAAGTCCACGAAACACATACTGGCTCACCACCCCGACGTTTCCGGTAAGCGAGTGTTCCGGGGTTGGCGCAACTTCTCCGGATTGGGCGACGGCAGGTAAGGTGGTTGCCAGAAGGCAAGCGCTAAAAACATACTTATGCATGGGGAACTCCCTGAGTAAAAAAATCGGACTCTCTCCGTCCGTAGCAGGCTTCTACAGGCCCGCTTTTTTATCAGTGGCAACCTCGGCTATTTGCCGGCGGTGTTCGCGAGTTGCCGGTGCGCTTGCTCCAGAGCGCGAACCTCCTTGGCGGCATTGGCGAACTGCTCTTGAAGCGCGCGACAGTGGGAAATCATTGCAGATAGATCTCCTTTGGGACGACCGGCATAGGAAGCGGCCATACGACTGTGCCAGCTCGCTTCGGCATCGTAACTGGCTGCCTTTTGAGCAAAATAGTCGGCAATTTTCAGATGATCTGCTGCGCTTGAAGCAGTGGCGAGGTTCGCCGGAATCTCGGCGACATTGGGAGCCGTGGTGCACGCAGTGAGTGCAATCAAGGCAAGACTGGCAAGGATGACCCGAGTGCGCATAGCCATACTCCAAATGGTTTTCGTGTGACCAGTATGCCGCCGGTAGGCTGTCGTCCGCATAACCGGACGATTACAAATTGGTCATCGCAATGCCAGCATCTGTTTTCGATAGATTGTCGCCCGCCGCTTTCAGCCAGAGGTACCATGCAATGCAGAGGGCTGCCAAACCGTTGGACTCCACGGTTTGCAACCGACCTCATACTGAAGGGCGTAATGCCTGGTTCTGGTTGGAACCCTTTGCAAACGCGCTATGGCAGCATGAGACCAGAGATTACCAAGTCATCCGGAGCGCTTTACGTGGCACCAGCAGATTTATTTTGGTGGGGTATGGGTTGAATGCGGCAATAAGTTCCATCGTCACCAGTCATGAGCCCAATCTTTGTTGATATTGAGAGGAGCAGTTAGCACTGCCACCTTCATAGGGATTTATTTCTAAAAATTTCCCATCCGTATATTCAGCGCCCATTCGAAGGGAATTCCGTGCAGGCGGTTTTCAGCAATTTAATGCCGTTATCGATGGTCTTAGCAATTTCCTGAGGCGGTTGAAATAAATCCTGGTAGAAGCATTATGGAATACAGATCAATAAAGTCTTGACTGAGGCAGCCAGCTTCATCGACGATTTGAATAATCTTGGTCTCCAAGGTTGTTCCTGAACCTCCATTTCTACAAGCCACTGCAGCAGCCGTCACTGTATGTTGCATGGAAATGCCGTATTTGTTGTAACGAGGGAAATTTGCCGGTCCTAAAATACACAAAGCAACCAAGGTGGCAGAGCGCTCCATTTCAAATGATAGCGGCCATTCTTTTTTATTAAGTTTTGACTTTTCATAATACTGCGCCGTATAACCGCAAATGCGGCCATTCATTTCTACTGGCAGCAACCTGGGATTAATACCATATAACTCCAATGTGGCCCTATATTTCAAGACGAGGCGCCAAGATGAAAATATTTCCATATTGTATTAGCAAACATCCCCGCCACGCTCAAGAGCATGTTCGGGAGGATTGACCAGTTTTGTACGGCCGAACACATTGATGGCATTCTGTGTCCCCGAACGCGGAATACCGGACACCGTTCCATGGCCATGTTGTGAGCCATTGCCGCTTGCTGCGATAACACCTGTGATGACTTCAGTCATGGCTATGTAGATGATGCGATCCATATATTTGCCTTTTCTCTGTTCTACTAGGGATTCTCTGAACAACCCACTGCTTTGGCGCAGGCTGTCATAAAAAAAACATGAA
>CAMKYP010000188.1 GCA_946477505.1 uncultured Dechloromonas sp.
TACGACACCATCAAGCGCACCCTGGATACCTCCATCCTGCGCTCGCAGTTCGCGTCGGCGATGTACATCGATCTTTCGGGAGGGCTGATCAAGAGCCAGAGCGCGCCGACGGCCAAGCCGAATGCGCCTGATTGGCTGGTCAATAGCGTCGCCGGGCATCTCTATGACGTGAATCGCAACATTTCCGCGGGCGGCAAGGACTATGGCGTGTTACGCCTGACCTTCGCGGTCAATGCGATTGCTGCCGGACTGTGGGAACTGCTGCGCATAGCCATTTTGCTGGCGCTGATCTGCCTGGCCGGCGGTCTGGTGATGATCTGGATACCTCTTCGCCGCTGGCTGGGAACGCTGGATCGGGTGCGCGAGTTCGATACTGCGCAGGCGCAGCCATCGATTGCGGTCGAGACTGTCGATCCCGTGGATATTCCGCTGGAATTTCGGCCGGCTTTCGAGGTTCTGCAGCGGACGGCCGATAGCTTGCGCAAGGAGTTGGCGTCCCGGGAGCAGACTTTGGGTTCCTTGCGGGAAATTGCCGCCAGCCTGCTATCGAGCAGCGAGTTGCAAAGCGACGATGCGGATGATATCGCCAGCTTGTCGAAACTGGTCGCCAAACTCGTGGCAGAGCGCGAGGCCGGCCGAATCGAACTGCAACTGGCCAAGGAGACCGCCGAGTCGGCCAGCCGCGCCAAGAGCGAGTTTCTCGCCAATATGAGCCACGAAATCCGTACGCCGATGAACGGCATCATTGGCATGACCGAGGTGGTGCTCGGTACGCCGATCAGCACCGAGCAGCGGGAGTACGTCGGCATCATCAAGTCTTCGGCGGAATCGCTGGTCGGCATCATCAATGACATTCTCGACTTTTCGAAAATCGAGGCCGGCATGCTGACGGTCGAGGCGCTACCCTGCGACCTGCGGCAGATTATCAGCGATGCGATCACGCCTTTCGCGGTGCTCGCCAGCGACAAGCATCTGCAACTAGGGCTGGTCGTTGCGGCGGATGTGCCCCCCCTGATTGCCAGCGATCCCGTCCGGGTAAGGCAGATACTCGTCAATCTGGTCGGCAATGCCATCAAGTTTACCGATCAGGGCGCTGTCCAGATCGACGTGGCCATGCGGATGGACCTGGGCGCGCAAGGCATGGTGCAGGTGAGCGTGCGGGATAGCGGCATCGGTATTCCGGCAGAGAAGCTCGATGTGATCTTCAATGCCTTTTCGCAGGCTGACGGCTCGACAACGCGGCAATACGGTGGGACCGGCCTTGGCTTGTCGATCACGCGACGACTGGTCGAACTGCTGGGCGGTTCCATGTGGGTGGAGAGCGTCGTCGGCCAGGGAAGTGTTTTCCATTTCGTCCTGCCGATGCTCGCTTCAGCCGCGTCAGACGTCGCTGCCCAGTCGGCCAAGGTTGTGAATGCAGCCTCGGAGTCCGCGCGTCGCGTCGATATCGACCTGCCGATCCTGCTGGTGGAAGACAATCAGGTGAACCAGAAGGTCGCGCTCAAGTTGCTCGAGCGCCGCGGCTATCATGCGCAACTGGCCGAGAATGGCGAGGTCGCCCTGGCCGCCGTGGCGCGGGAGCGGTTTGCGGCCATCCTGATGGACATGCAGATGCCGCTCATGGACGGTATCGAGGCGACGCGGGCCATTCGCAGCCTGGAAGCGACGGAAGGCTTGCCGCGTACGCCGATCATCGCGATGACTGCCAACGCCATGGAGGGCGACAGGGAGCGTTGCCTGGACGCAGGCATGGACGATTACATCTCCAAGCCGATTCGGGCGGATCAGCTCTATGAGCACTTGGCACTATGGGTCGGGCGCCAGGTTCGAGGAGGAGGCTAGGTCGGCTGCTTCGGTTCGCCGTGCGCACCCAGTCGCTCCGACAGCGCTGCCGCATGACGCTTCAGACTAGTGACCACCTCACCGTCCGGGCTAATGTCGAACATCCCCTGCACGCCGACCACGAGGATGGACATGGTGATTTCGTTCTTGAAATTGAACACCGGTGCCGCCACGGCTTCGACGCCCGGAACCTTGTGCTGTCCTTTGGTTGCTGCGAAGCCAAGCGTGCGGACCTCGGCCAGCATGGCCTCGACGCCAGCCTTGGAGCTGAGTTCCGGCGGCAGCTTGGCGTGCTTGAGCTCGTCGGCAATCATCGGCGCGATGGTTTTTCGCGGCATCCACGCGGCGAAGACGCGGCCCGTCGCCGAGGACAGCAAGTCGAGCACCGTCCCGGTAATCACATTGACCGTGATGGGGCGGCGTGGCCGTTCCCAACGAACGATCACCGGGCCTTTGTCGCCCCATACGGCGAGCGCCGTAGTCTGGTTGATTGCGTCGCGCATTTCGGCAATGGCGTTGAGACCGAGGCGGACGCGATCGAGGCGGTCGAGCGCGACGAGGCCGATGTTCATGGCGAACGGGCCGAGGTCGTAGCGCGATGACATCGGGTCCTGCTCGACCAGCCCGGCGCGGATCAGGCTGACCAAGTAGCGATGTGCCTTGGAAGCAGGCATGTCCGCCGCAGCAGCAATTTCCTTGAGCATCATCGAGCGCTGGCCATTGACCATCGCGCGCAGGATGCCCATGCCGATTTCCAGCGACTGTACGCCATGCTTGCCATCGATGTCGTCGGTCATGACGCCTCCCGGAGTTCTGTTATTTAAAATCGGTTCTATAATACAGCATGACAATTCTGCGGAGCATATTCCTGTGTCAGCCTTGAGAGTCTATGCCATCGATGGCATCGTTCCGGTCGTCGATCCGACCGCCTATGTCCATCCCAGTGCCGTGCTGATCGGCGACGTCATCGTTGGTCCCGGCTGTTATGTCGGGCCTTGCGCCAGCCTGCGCGGGGATTTCGGGCGTCTGATCCTGGAAGCCGGTGCCAATCTGCAGGATACCTGCGTGATGCACGGTTTCCCCGGGACCGATACGGTGGTCGAGGAAAATGGGCATATCGGACACGGGGCCGTGCTGCACGGCTGCCGCGTCGGACGTAATGCCCTGGTCGGGATGAATGCAGTAATCATGGACAACGCCGTGATCGGCGAAGCGAGCATCGTCGCGGCTTCGGCCTTCGTCAAGGCCGGCCAGGAAATCCCGGCGCGCACCTTGGCGGCCGGGATGCCGGCCAAGGTCATGCGGCCGCTGAGCGATGAGGAAATCGCCTGGAAGTCGGACGGCACGCGGACATACCAGGACTTGACCCGTCGTTGCCTGGCGAGCATGGTCGAAACGGACCCTCTGACCGAGGTCGAGGCGGGGCGCAAGCGCATTGAGATGCCGGACGTGATCCCGCTGGTTGAGTTGAAAAAGCGGGGAGGTTGATCCGCGCTTTGCCAAGCTTCAGACCTTGAGCGGATCGTATTGCGAAAAACGCTCGGCGAGCGAGATGTCGACGACCGGAACGCTGCCGTCGGCAAGGCAGAGCAGATCGTCAAGATGCCGGTTCGACGGCAATTCCAGGCGCTTGTAGAGTTCCTTGCACAGCAGCCTGGCTTGTTGGCCGGGCCAGTCTGCCGGTAGCAGTACTTCGGGCAGTTCCGGGTCGCGCAGCAGCAGGCGGCGATAATCGTGGATGAGCAGGATGCGCAGCAGGAAGGCATCCTGGTCGGTAATGGCCGCCAGGTGGTCGCGTCGGAGTTCGTCGACGATGGGCTGGTAGGTGGCGACGAACCGGCTGTAGTCATCGGCCAGTGCGCTGAGGTTCCAGGCGCGGCCGACCAGATCGGCATCGCTTGCCGACTGGGCGGAGCGGGAGTCGGCCGCGAAAAGCGGCAGCAAGGCGCCCAGTGAGGATGACAGGCCTTCGGCGATCAGGGCGTCGAGCACGCTCGGCAGCTCGGCGCTCGGGTGAACGAAGCAGTCGGCGCCGAGTGCGCCGAAGCCCTGCCAGAAGAGTGCGTTGCGTACATGTTCGCGCGTTTTTGGATCGAGCTCACCGACTACCAGGATCAGGCGCCAGCGACGGTCCCACAAGGGGGCGTGGGCGGCGTAGATGTGCCGGGATGCTTCCTCGAAGCGGCGACGGCCGGACGGCGTCAAGACGTAATCGGCGCGGCGGCCTATCGTTTCCGTTCTCAGCCATTCCTCCTTGGCCAGGCGGAAGACGGAGGTGCGAATCAAGCGCTCGTTCAGTTCCAGGGGTTCGAGCAGGCGAATCAGGCTGCCTAGCCAGATGCGCCCGCCGCGCGGCAGGATGGCATCGCCGAACACGGTGATGATCAGCGAACCGGCTTGAACCCGGCGCTGTTGGCGGAATGTGTCGAGGCGTTGCTGGACGAGAGAACTCACGATGTATGGGGGCGGTGAAGCGAGAGCAATTAATGGGCTCCCGGCGAGCCCTCTGCATATGGCTTGCAATTATACTGCAGCTGAGTATCGCTTTTGGCTACGGATTGGTGAGTGAAATTAAGCTTTTGCCATTGATTTTACTTTTTGTTGATACATTGTTTTTGGTGTGCCATTTCTTGTTGTATCGTTTTTTTGTCACCTTCCAGCAAGATTGTCCGGCTTCACTTGCCTGCGGGGCACGGGCTGCCAAGGTGCCTCTGTGGTGCGGCCCTGTTCCGGATGAAGCGGGGAAGTGTGGTAGATTCCCTTGCGCTCCCGACGGCTTTTTCGGGCAAGCATTTGAATTTAATGGCATGTTTTGGCCGGTGGCATTCCCGGCGGCGAGGTTGTGGCAAGCCGTTCCGGTTGCTCCCGCGAGAGGTTCTGGTCGGTGGAGCCGCGGGCGGGTGGTTTGTTGCAAATTGGGATACGCGATGAAATATCTGTTGTTGTTCGGGCTGGTTGCCGTGATCTGGTGGGTTTGGAGCAAGCGCAAGGCGTCGGCCGATGCGCCACACGGACGGCCGACATCGCCGGCTTCGGAAAAAATGGTCAGCTGTGCGCACTGCGGGGTTTACCTGCCGGAAAGCGACAGTGTTTCCGACGGCGGGCAGCTGTATTGCTGCGAGGCACACCGGGTTCTGGGATCTTCGGCCGATCGCCGATGAAGGAGTGGCTGTCGTCGACCTGGGAGGCCAGTTGGCGCTCCTTCCAGTATTTCAACCTGTATCGGCTGGTACTCGCCCTGCTGTTCTGCTTGGCGCTCCTTTTCCCCAACGAATGGACCGCCCGCCTGAACCTCCTGCCGACGACACCGATCCTGGTGCTGACGGCGATCTATCTGTCGGCAAGCTTGGGCGGCCTGCTGCTGGCGACGCACTGGCATCGCCATTTCAACAAACAGTTGTCGGTGCAGGTGATGATCGACATCGCTGCTGTCACTGCGTTGATGCTCCAGGCGCGCGGCGTAGGCAGCGGATTGGGCATCCTCCTGCTGGTCTCGCTGGCGGCGGCCAGCTTGGTCGGGCGCGGACGCCTGGTCTTGTTCTATGCGGCGGTCGCCACCCTGGCGGTCCTGCTGATGCAGTCTTATGGCATTCTCGCCGAACAGTTCGAACCGGCGACCATCGTCCAGGCCGGCCTCATTTCCGCCGGTTTTTTTGCAACAGCGATCCTGGCACGCCTGCTCGGCCAGCGCGTCATGATCAACGAAGATTTGGCGCGGCGACGGGGGGGGGCCCTGGAAAATCAGATATTGATCAGCCAGCGGGTCGTCGAGCGCGTGCAACTCGGTGTGGCGATCGTTGGCCGCGATGGGGAGGTGATTCGCTGCAACCCGATTGCCCAGGAGATGCTTGGTCTGCCAGATGCCGGGACGCCATCCCCTTTGGCTGCGTGTTCCGGCGCGCTGGCGGATGCCTTGGGGGCCTGGCAGCGGACAGGAAAGGGGGAGCTGTCTAATTTTTCCGGGGCCGGCGGGCGTGACCTGCAGGCGCGCTTTGAGTCGACCAGCAGTTCGGATGGCGAAATCCTGATCTTTCTGGAGGATATCGGTCGCATCAAGGAACGGGCGCAGCAGCTCAAGCTGGCCTCTCTGGGACGCTTGACGGCCAGCATTGCCCATGAAATCCGCAACCCGCTGTCGGCCATCGGCCATGCCGGCGAGCTATTACGCGAAGAGCGGCGCGGCGAAATGCAGGAGCGCCTGCTGCGGATTCTCAACGACAACGTGATCCGTCTCGATCGCATCGTCAAGGATATTCTGGAGCTCGGCCGCCAGAACAGGGCCGAACCTGAAATGCTGCCGGCCGAAGCCTTTTGTGTGGCCTTCCTGGAGGAACTGGCGGGGAGCGAAAATTTTCCGGACGGCGTGGTCACGCTGGAGGTACGCAACGATTTCCCGGTTTGTTTTGATCGTTCGCATTTGCATCAGGTGCTTTGGAACCTGGTCAGCAATGCCATCCGCCATTCGACGGGTGGGCCGGGAGCGGTTCGGGTGGTTCTGCAAAACGGTGCACTTCCCGGCCGGGTAGAATTGCACGTGATCGACGACGGTCAGGGTATTCCGGAGTCCGTGCGCGAGCAGATTTTCGAGCCTTTCTTCACGACCCATACGCAAGGGACCGGCCTTGGGCTGTTCATCGCCCGGGAGTTGTGCGCTACGAACGGCGCAAGCCTCGAACTGGTGGCCTCAAGCCGAGGGGCGCATTTTATTGTTGCAGGGAGAAACGACACGTGTCAGCTGTCAAATCCGAACGACGCCCCCGTGGCGCAATGAGCCGGGTGCTCGTCGTTGACGACGAGGCCGACATTCGCGAACTGATCGATCTGACACTCGCCCGGATGGGGCTGGCGACTGAGTGCGCGGGGTCGGTGGCCGAGGCGCGGGCGGCATTGGAGGCCGAGGATTTCCAGTTGTGCCTGACCGACATGCGCCTGCCGGATGGCGAAGGCTTGGAGATCGTTCGCTACATTACCGAACACTGTCCACAGACGCCGGTTGCCGTGATCACCGCGTTCGGCAGCGCCGGCAACGCGGTCGCCGCCCTGAAGGCCGGCGCCTTCGACTATCTGGCCAAACCGGTCGGGTTGGAGCAGTTGCGGGCACTGATCAAGTCGGCTCTGCGCCTGCCGGGCGGTAGCCAGGACGAGGCCAATCCCTTGCAAGCGCTGATCGGTGATTCGCCGGCCATGCAGCAGGTGCGGACGATGATCGAGAAACTGGCGCGCAGCCAGGCGCCGATCTACATCTCCGGCGAGTCGGGTAGCGGCAAGGAACTGGCGGCGCGCCTGATCCACAGCCGCAGCGCACGCGCGGCCAGTCCCTTCGTGCCGGTCAACTGCGGCGCCATCCCCGAAAACCTGATGGAAAGCGAGTTTTTCGGTTACCGCAAGGGCGCCTTCACCGGTGCCCAGGACGACCGTGAGGGCTTCTTCCAGGCGGCGAGCGGTGGCACCCTGTTCCTTGACGAGGTTGCCGATTTGCCGCTGGCCATGCAGGTCAAGCTGCTGCGCGCCATCCAGGAAAAACGGGTGCGCAAGGTTGGCAGCGTGACCGAAGAGCCGGTCGATGTCCG
>CAMKYP010000189.1 GCA_946477505.1 uncultured Dechloromonas sp.
GGTCTGACCCGCGAACGCGCCGGCTTCGAAGTGCGCGACGTGCATCCGACCCACTACGGCCGCGTCTGCCCGATCGAAACGCCGGAAGGCCCGAACATCGGTCTGATCAACTCGCTGGCCCTGTTCGCCCGCGTCAACAGCTACGGCTTCATCGAAACCGCCTACCGCAAGGTTGTCGACGGCAAGGTCACCAACGACATCGAATATCTGTCGGCCATCGAAGAAGGCAACTACGTCGTCGCCCAGGCCAACGCGGCTCTGGATGGTGAAGGTCGCTTGTCCGACGACCTCGTTACCTGTCGCGAGAAGGGCGAAACCATTCTCGCCGAGCCGGGCCGTGTCCAGTACATGGACGTCGCGCCGGGCCAGATTGTTTCCGTTGCTGCCTCGCTGATTCCGTTCCTCGAGCACGACGACGCGAACCGTGCCTTGATGGGCGCCAACATGCAACGCCAGGCCGTCCCCTGTCTGCGTCCGGAAAAGCCGCTGGTCGGCACCGGCATTGAACGCACTGTGGCGGTCGACTCGGGTACCGCTGTTGTCGCCCTGCGCGGCGGTAAGGTCGACTACGTCGATGCCGGCCGTGTCGTGGTCCGTGTCAATGACGACGAAACCATCGCCGGTGAAGTCGGTGTCGATATCTACAACCTGGTCAAGTA
Organism: uncultured Dechloromonas sp.; assembly: GCA_946477505.1. Taxonomy (GTDB): domain Bacteria; phylum Pseudomonadota; class Gammaproteobacteria; order Burkholderiales; family Rhodocyclaceae; genus Azonexus. The sequence goes on from CAMKYP010000189.1 coordinate 660, forward strand.
CACCCGTTCCAACCAGAACACCAACATCAACCAGCGTCCGATGGTTAAGGTTGGCGACGTGATCGCCAAGGGCGACGTCGTCGCCGACGGTGCCTCCACCGACAAGGGCGAACTCGCCCTCGGCCAGAACATGCTGATCGCCTTCATGCCTTGGAACGGCTACAACTTCGAAGACTCGATCCTGATCTCCGAGCGCGTCGTCGCCGAAGACCGCTACACCTCGATCCACATCGAGGAATTGACGGTCGTTGCCCGCGATACCAAGCTCGGCCCTGAAGAAATCACGCGCGACATCGCCTCCCTTGGCGAAGCTCAGCTGTCCCGTCTGGACGATTCCGGCATCGTGTACATCGGTGCCGAAGTCGAAGCCGGCGACGTGCTGGTCGGTAAGGTTACGCCGAAGGGCGAAACCCAGCTGACGCCGGAAGAAAAGCTGCTGCGCGCCATCTTCGGCGAGAAGGCTTCCGACGTGAAGGACACCTCGCTGCGTGTGCCGTCGGGCATTGCCGGTACCGTCATCGACGTTCAGGTGTTCACCCGCGAGGGGATCGAGCGTGACAAGCGTGCCCAGTCGATCATCGACGAGCACCTGCGTCACTACAAGCTGGACCTCGCCGACCAGATGCGTATCGTCGAACGCGATGCCTTCGAGCGTGTCGGTCGCCTGATCATTGGCAAGAAGGCCAACGGCGGTCCGAAGAAGCTGGCCAAGGGCACGGTCATCGAGCAATCCTACCTGGACGGCATGGATCCGCACCACTGGTTCGATATCCGTCTGTCCGATGACGAAGCTGCCCAGCAGCTTGAGCAGGTCAAGGAAGGCCTGGAGCAGGCCCGCAAGGACTTCGACGTCGCGTTTGAAGCGAAGCGCAAGAAGCTGACCCAGGGCGATGAACTGCCGCCGGGTGTGCAGAAAATGGTCAAGGTCTATGTCGCCGTCAAGCGTCGCCTGCAGCCGGGTGACAAGATGGCCGGCCGTCACGGTAACAAGGGTGTCGTCTCGCGCATTCTGCCGGTCGAGGACATGCCGCATATGGAAGACGGCAGCCCGGTCGACATCGTGCTGAACCCGCTCGGCGTGCCGTCCCGGATGAACGTCGGTCAGATTCTCGAAGTCCACCTCGGCCTCGCCGCCAAGGGCCTCGGCCACAAGATCGGCGCCATGCTGCGCGCCCAGGCCAGCGTCAAGGAAGTCCGCGGCTTCCTCGACAAGGTCTACAACTCGAACGGCAAGTCGGAAGATCTCGACCAGTTGAACGACGGCGAAGTCATGGAAATGGCCAAGAACCTCGAAGGCGGCGTGCCGTTCGCCACCCCGGTGTTCGACGGTGCCAAGGAAGAGGAAATCAAGGCCATGCTGGCTCTCGCCGGTATGCCGTCCTCCGGCCAGATGACGCTGTTCGATGGCCGTACCGGCGAGCCGTTCGAGCGCCAGGTCACGGTCGGCTACATGCACTACCTGAAGCTGCATCACCTGGTTGATGACAAGATGCATGCCCGTTCGACCGGCCCGTACTCGCTGGTCACCCAGCAGCCGCTGGGCGGTAAGGCCCAGTTCGGTGGTCAGCGCTTCGGTGAAATGGAAGTGTGGGCGCTGGAAGCCTACGGTGCGTCCTACGTGCTGCAGGAAATGTTGACCGTCAAGTCCGACGACGTGAATGGCCGTACCAAGGTGTACGAAAACATCGTCAAGGGCGAGCACAAGATCGATGCCGGCATGCCGGAATCCTTCAATGTGCTGGTCAAGGAAATCCGTTCGCTGGCGATCGACATCGATTTGGAACGTTACTGATTCAGGGCTTAGGAGTTAAACGATGAAAGCATTGCTCGATCTGTTCAAGCAGGTAACCGCCGAGGAGGAATTCGACGCGATTACCATTGGCCTCGCCTCGCCCGAGAAGATCCGTTCCTGGTCCTACGGTGAAGTCAAGAAACCGGAAACCATTAACTACCGTACCTTCAAGCCGGAACGCGACGGCCTGTTCTGTGCCAAGATCTTCGGCCCGATCAAGGACTACGAGTGCCTGTGCGGCAAGTACAAGCGCCTGAAGCATCGCGGCGTGATCTGCGAGAAGTGCGGCGTCGAAGTGACGCTGGCCAAGGTTCGTCGCGACCGCATGGGTCACATCGAACTGGCTTCGCCGACCGCCCACATCTGGTTCCTGAAGTCGCTGCCGTCCCGTCTCGGCATGGTGCTCGACATGACGCTGCGCGATATCGAGCGCGTCCTGTACTTCGAAGCCTATGTCGTCACCGACCCGGGCATGGTTTCCAACCTGCAGCGCAGCCAGCTGCTGACCGAAGACCAGTATCTGGAAATGGTCGAGGAGCACGGCGACGACTTCCAGGCCCTGATGGGCGCCGAGGGTATCCGCGAACTGCTGCGCAACCTCGAACTCAACAGCGAAGTCGAGTCCCTGCGTGCCGAACTGGAAGTCACCGGTTCTGAAGCCAAGAACAAGAAGCTGGCCAAGCGTCTGAAGATTCTCGAAGGTTTCCAGAAGTCCGGCATCAAGCCAGACTGGATGATCCTCGAAGTCCTGCCCGTCCTGCCGCCGGACCTGCGTCCGCTGGTGCCGCTGGACGGCGGCCGCTTCGCGACCTCCGACCTGAACGACCTCTATCGTCGCGTCATCAACCGTAACAACCGTCTGAAGCGCCTGCTCGAACTGAAGGCTCCGGAAATCATCGTGCGCAACGAAAAGCGCATGCTGCAGGAAGCCGTCGATTCGCTGCTCGACAACGGCCGTCGCGGCAAGGCGATGACCGGCGCCAACAAGCGTCCGCTCAAGTCGCTGGCTGACATGATCAAGGGCAAGGGCGGTCGTTTCCGTCAGAACTTGCTGGGTAAGCGCGTCGACTATTCTGGCCGTTCGGTCATCGTGGTCGGTCCGCAGCTCAAGCTGCATCAGTGCGGCCTGCCCAAGCTGATGGCGCTGGAACTGTTCAAGCCCTTCATTTTCCACAAGCTGGAAGTGCTCGGCTACGCCACGACCATCAAGCAAGCCAAGAAGATGGTCGAAGGCCAGGAACCGGTGGTTTGGGACATCCTGGAAGATGTCATCCGCGAACACCCGGTCATGCTGAACCGTGCGCCGACGCTGCACCGTCTGGGTATCCAGGCTTTCGAGCCGACCCTGATCGAAGGCAAGGCCATCCAGCTGCACCCGCTCGTCTGCGCGGCGTTCAACGCCGACTTCGACGGTGACCAGATGGCTGTTCACGTCCCGCTGTCGCTCGAAGCCCAGATGGAAGCACGCACCCTGATGCTGGCCTCCAACAACGTGCTGTCGCCCGCCAACGGCGCGCCGATCATTGTCCCGTCGCAGGATATCGTTCTCGGTCTGTACTACGCGACCCGCGAAAAGATCAACGGCAAGGGCGAAGGTATGTACTTCGCCGACGTCGCCGAAGTCGAGCGTGCGCTCGCTTCCAAGGAGCTCGATATCCATTCGCGCATCTCGGTTCGTCTGCCGCAATACGAAGCCGGTGCCGTTGAGGGCGAATGGATCGAGAAGATCGTCCGTATCGAAACCACCGTCGGTCGCGCCATCCTGTCCAAGATTCTGCCCAAGGGCCTGCCCTTCAAGGTCATCGACAAGGCGCTGAAGAAGAAGGAAATCTCCAAGCTGATCGACGAATCCTTCCGTCGCTGCGGCCTGAAGGAAACCGTCGTCTTCGCCGACAAGCTGATGCAGAACGGCTATGCGCTGGCGACCCGCGCCGGCATTTCCTTCTGCTCGGACGACATGCGCGTCCCGGCCAAGAAGTACGAGATCATCGCCGAAGCCGAAGCCGAGGTGAAGGAAATCGAGACCCAGTACACGAACGGTCTGGTTACCCAGGGCGAGCGCTACAACAAGGTCGTCGACATCTGGGGCCGTACTGGCGACCAGGTCGCCAAGGTCATGATGGACGAACTCGGCCACGAGGAAGTCGTCGACCGTCACGGCAAGAAGGTCAAGCAGGACTCCTTCAACTCCATCTATATGATGGCCGACTCCGGCGCCCGCGGTTCCGCCGCCCAGATCCGTCAGCTGGCCGGCATGCGCGGCCTGATGGCGAAGCCGGACGGCTCGATTATCGAAACCCCAATCACCACCAACTTCCGCGAAGGTCTGAACGTTCTCCAGTACTTCATCTCGACCCACGGCGCCCGTAAGGGTCTGGCCGACACCGCGCTGAAGACCGCCAACTCCGGTTACCTGACGCGTCGTCTGGTTGACGTGACGCAGGATTTGGTGATTACCGAGGACGACTGCGGCACCAAGAACGGCTTTGCCGTCAAGGCGCTGGTCGAAGGCGGTGAGGTCATCGAGCCGTTGCGCGAGCGTATCCTCGGTCGCGTGACCGTCGATGACCTCGTCGATCCGGAAACCCAGGAAACCGTCATCTTCGCCGGCACCATGCTCGACGAAGACCTGGTCGACCTGATCGACAAGCTGGGTATCGACGAAGTCAAGGTCCGTACCCCGCTCACCTGCGATACGCGTTACGGCCTGTGCGCCAAGTGCTACGGTCGTGACCTCGGTCGCGGCACCATGGTCAATGCCGGCGAATCGGTCGGTGTTATCGCCGCCCAGTCCATCGGCGAGCCGGGTACTCAGCTGACCATGCGTACCTTCCACGTCGGTGGTGCCGCTTCCCGCGCCGCCGTTGCCGACAAGATCGAAGGCAAGTCCGCCGGTACCGTGCGCTACACCTCGAACATGCGTTACGTGACCAGCGCCAAGGGTGAGAAGGTCGTCATCTCCCGCTCCGGCGAGGTGCTGATCACCGACGATCACGGTCGCGAGCGCGAGCGCCACAAGGTGCCCTACGGCGCCATCCTCTCCGCCGACGAAGGCAAGGCCGTCAAGGCCGGTGCCAAGCTGGCAACCTGGGATCCGCACACCCGCCCGATCATTACCGAATACGCCGGTATCGTGCGTTTCGAGAACGTCGAAGAGGGCGTTACCGTCGCCAAGCAGGTCGACGACGTGACTGGCTTGTCCACGCTGGTCGTTATCGACCACAAGCGCGGCGGCAAGGCGGCAACCAAGGGCGTTCGCCCGGTGGTCAAGCTGCTCGACGAGAGCGGCCAGGAAGTCAAGATCCACGGCAGCGATCATGCCGTCTCCATCGCCTTCCAGGTCGGCTCGATCATTTCCGTGGTCGATGGCCAACAGGTCGGCGTCGGTGATGTGCTGGCCCGTATGCCGCAGGAATCTGCCAAGACCCGCGACATTACCGGCGGTCTGCCGCGTGTTGCCGAACTGTTCGAAGCCCGTACCCCGAAGGATGCATCCGTTCTGGCGGAAGTTACTGGGACCATCAGCTTCGGCAAGGACACCAAGGGCAAACAGCGTCTGGTCATCACCGATCTCGACGGCAATGTCCACGAGTTCCTGATCTCCAAGGACAAGCACGTTCTGGTGCACGACGGCCAGGTGGTCAACAAGGGTGAGAAAATCGTTGAAGGCGAACCGGACCCGCACGATATCCTGCGTCTGCAGGGTGTCGAGGCATTGGCTCGCTACATCACCGACGAAGTTCAGGACGTCTATCGTCTGCAGGGCGTGAAGATCAACGACAAGCACATCGAAGTGATTGTTCGCCAGATGCTGCGTCGCGTGACCATCGTCGAACCGGGTGACACCAAGTTCATCAAGTCCGAGCAGGTCGAGCGGGCCGAGTTGTTGGCCGAAAATGATCGCGCCAATGCCGAAGGCAAGTTGCCGGCGACGTTTGAGCACATGCTGCTAGGTATCACCAAGGCTTCGTTGTCGACTGACTCGTTCATCTCGGCAGCGTCGTTCCAGGAAACCACCCGTGTTCTGACCGAAGCCGCCATCATGGGCAAGCGCGACGAATTGCGTGGTCTCAAGGAAAACGTCATCGTCGGCCGTCTCATCCCGGCCGGTACCGGTCTGGCCTACCACCGCAGCCGCAAGGCCCAGGCGGCAGGCGAAGACCAGGCAGCCAATCGCCCGATCGAAGAAGCTGCTGCGGAAAATGCAACGCAGGAAGCTGATCAGGGCCTGTAAATCGTTGGGCAACCCCCGGGTCACGTTGACACGGGGGTTGATCGGCCATAGAATTTATGGTCTTTGTCGGCGGAGGCTAATCATTGTCTCCGCTTTGGATAACAAAATTGCCGTCGTGCACCCCGTTTCGGTGCCCGGCCGTTGAAGGAAGTTTGATATGCCGACCATCAACCAGCTCGTGCGCAAGCCGCGCGTCGCGGAAAAGGCCAAGAGCAAGGTTCCTGCTCTGGAAAAGTGCCCGCAGAAGCGTGGCGTTTGCACCCGCGTTTACACCACCACCCCGAAAAAGCCGAACTCCGCTCTGCGTAAGGTTTGCAAGGTTCGTCTGACGAATGGCTTCGAAGTCATTTCGTACATCGGCGGTGAAGGCCACAACCTGCAGGAGCACTCTGTTGTTCTGATCCGTGGTGGTCGTGTCAAGGACTTGCCGGGTGTGCGTTATCACACCGTGCGCGGTTCCCTGGATACGCAAGGCGTCAAAGATCGTAAGCAGTCCCGTTCCAAGTACGGGGCCAAGCGTCCGAAGGCTGCCTAATCATTTAGGTGGCTTGAGTAAGTGGCCGTTCTTTTGGGCGGTCGAGAGAGCCGGGTGGGTGAAAACCCCTTCCCGGCTTTTCAACTGAATCGTGTTTAATTGAGGTTAATATGCCCCGTCGTCGCGAAGTACCGAAACGTGACATTCTGCCGGATCCGAAGTTCGGCAATGTCGAAGTCTCCAAGTTCAT
>CAMKYP010000190.1 GCA_946477505.1 uncultured Dechloromonas sp.
GCAAGAAGAAGCTTCTGGAAAAGCAGAAGGCCGGCAAGAAGCGCATGAAGCAGGTGGGTTCTGTGGAGATTCCGCAAGAGGCCTTCCTCGCCGTGTTGCGCGTCGATAACTGAGGACGAGATTCACGATGAACTTTGCCCTGATTCTGTTTGTGCTGCTGGTGATCACCGGTGTGCTGTATGCAGTCGATATCCTGAAGTTCCGCAAGCTGCGCACCAAGGATGCCAAGGAGCCGCTTTGGGTGGAGTGGGGCGCCAGCTTCTTTCCGGTCATTCTGATTGTGTTCGTTCTGCGTTCCTTTCTTTTCGAGCCGTTCAAGATTCCGTCCGGATCGATGATCCCGACTCTGTTGGTTGGTGACTTCATTCTGGTTAACAAATTCACCTATGGCATTCGCCTGCCGGTCATCAACAAAAAGATCATTGCCATCAATTCTCCACAGCGCGGTGATGTCATGGTCTTTCGCTATCCGGAGGACCCTTCGCTTGATTACATCAAACGTGTTGTCGGCCTGCCGGGTGATACGGTGTCTTATCAGAACAAGAAGCTGGCGATCAACGGTGTCATGGTTCCGACGCAGAGGATTGGCGATTATTTGCATCCCGAGCGCTTGTATTACTCGGAGCAATTTCAGGAAAAACTGGGGGATGTCGAACATCGGGCGCTGAACGACGCCGATGCCCCGGCCTTCATACCTGATGCCGCACGCTTTCCGCACCGTGAGAATTGCACATACAATGCAGCTGGCGTTATTTGCAAGGTGCCGGAGGGGCACTATTTCATGATGGGCGACAACCGTGACAATAGCCGTGACAGTCGTGCCTGGGGGTTTGTCCCGGAAGAGAATATTGTCGGCAAGGCATTCTTTATCTGGCTGAATTTTAGCGATCTCGGCCGGATCGGTTCCTTCAAGTAAGGGGAGACAGATGAACAAACAACGTGGCGTCGCACTCTCAGGGCTGCTGTTCTGGAGCGTCATTCTGGTTCTTGTCGCCGTGCTTGGCATGAAGGTTCTGCCGACCTATATCGAATACACCAAGATTCTGAAGGATGCGAAAGCAACAGTTTCCAAGGTTGGGCCGGATTCGACGGTCGCCGATGTGCGTCGCGCTTTCGACAAGTTTGCCGAAATCGACATGCTGGACTTCAAATCGAGCGATCTCGATGTCACCAAGGATGGTGGCAAAATCGTTATCGAATTCGGCTACGAAAAGCGCATCCATCTGTTCTGGAATGTCAGTCTGCTGATCGACTACAAGGGTTCGACCGCTGGGTCATAAGGGCATGACTGCGCAGGCTGTTGCCAGGAAACTTGGTCATGTCTTTTCCGATGAGGGGCTGCTGAAAACGGCCCTGACTCATCGGAGTTACGGTACTCCCAACAATGAGCGCCTGGAATTCCTGGGTGATGGAATTCTCGATTTCGTGATCGCCGCCTCGTTGTTTCAGCGTTTTCCAAATTTGCCCGAGGGTGATCTGTCGCGTTTGCGGGCGAACATGGTTCGCCAAGAGTCGCTGCACCGGTTGGCGCAGGAATTGAATATCGGAGATGTCCTGCGCCTCGGAGAAGGCGAGCTGAAAAGCGGCGGGGCGCAACGTCCGTCAATACTGGCCGATGCGCTTGAGGCAGTGTTTGGGGCGATCTATCTTGATGCCGGTTTTACGGCAGCACAACAGATTATCGAGAAGCTTTACGCACCCATGCTCGATGAATTGAAACCAGGCCAATTCCAGAAAGATGCCAAGACCCGTCTGCAGGAGTGGTTGCAAGGGCATAAGAAGCCCTTGCCGCGCTACCAACTGCTGGAAACGACTGGTGCAGCACACTTGCAGCGTTTCGAGGTAGCCTGCGAGATCGACAACCCCGTCTTGCGCACCGTCGGACACGGCACCAGCCGGCGTATTGCCGAGCAGGTTGCCGCCGAACAGGCCCTGAAAGAACTTCAAGCATGAAAAAAATCCGTTCCGGCTATATCGCCATCGTTGGTCGTCCTAACGTCGGGAAGTCGACCTTGCTCAATCGTCTGGTCGGCGAGAAGATCAGTATCGTTTCGCGGAAGGCGCAGACGACGCGGCACCGTATTACAGGCATCTTGACCAGCGATGATGCGCAGTTCGTCTTTGTCGATACCCCGGGATTCCAGACCAAGTTTTCCAATGCCCTGAACCGCGCCATGAATCGCGGCGTGACGCAGACGCTGAATGACGTCGATGTCGTCTTGTTCGTGGTCGAAGCCGGGCGATACGATGCCAAGGACAAATCCGTCGTTCGCCTCCTTCCCAAGGACCGGCCTGTTATTTTGGTGGTCAACAAGACCGATCAGCTCAAAGAGCGCAACGCGCTATTGCCGTTTTTGGCGACTGTGTCGGCCGATTTCGACTATGCGGCGGTTGTACCCATCAGCGCCGCCAAGGGAAAGCAAACCGATGAGTTGCTCGCTGAGGCGCGGAAGCATCTGCCCAATGAGGGCCTGATGTTCCCGGAAGACGACTTGACCGACAAGAGTGAACGTTTCTTGGCTTCCGAATATATTCGCGAGAAAGTCTTCCGCCTGCTGGGCGATGAACTGCCTTATGCGACAGCCGTCGAAATCGAGCGCTTCGAGGTCGAAGGCACATTGCGCCGGATATATGCCGCGATTGTCGTTGATCGCGAAGGCCACAAGGCTATCGTTATCGGCAAGGGCGGTGAGTCGCTGAAGCGCATCGCCAGCGAGGCGCGGCAGGATATGGAGCGGCTTTTCGATGGCAAGGTTTACCTTGAAATTTGGGTCAAGGTGAAATCCGGCTGGAACGACGATGAGCGTCTGCTGAAGAGCCTCGGCTACGAATGAGCCTGCGCAGTAAGGTCGACGGCCAGCCGGCCTACGTTCTGCACACCTATCCCTTTCGGGAAACCAGTTTGATTGTCGAAGTTTTTTCCCGAGATTTCGGGAGAATGGCCCTGCTCGCCCGTGGTGCGCGTCGGCCGCGCTCTGCCATCCGTGGTCTGCTAATGGCCTTCCAGCCACTCGAAATAGGCTGGGCTGGCAAGGGCGAGGTGCTCACCCTGATGAAGGCAGAGTGGCAAGGCGGACAACCTCTCCTGGTGGGTGAGGCGCTGTTCTGCGGCTATTACCTGAACGAACTGTTGATCCACCTGCTGCCACGAGAAGATGCCCATGAGCGGCTTTTCGGGCGCTATGCCGAGATGCTGGCGCGTCTCGCTGAGGATCCGCAGGGCAAGGTTCGGGAAGCCGATCTGCGCCGCTTCGAGAAGGCACTCCTGCAGGAGCTCGGCTACGGCCTGACTCTGAATCACGATAGCGACGGCACACCCATCGTTGCGGATGCCCATTACACTTATCGCATGGAGCAGGGGCCTGTTCGGCTGGAGCATGATGCAGGTGCATCGCAGGTGGTCAGTGGTAAAACCTTGCATGATCTCGATGCTGAGGATTTTTCCGATCCTCGGTCGCGCCAGGAAGCGAAAGCGCTCATGCGGACCTTGATGGCCTATTACCTGGCCGGCAAGGAACTGGAAACACGGAAAATATTCAAGGAGTTGCAAGAGTTATGATTGAACTGGGCGTCAATATCGATCACATTGCCACCATCCGCCAGGCACGCCGGACTTACGAGCCGGACCCGGTCTGGGGAGCTGTCGAGGCGCATTTGGGCGGTGCGGATGGCATCACCGTACATTTGCGCGAAGATCGTCGGCACATTCAGGATGCGGATGTTCGCCGGCTGCGCGAAACGACGCAGATCAAGCTGAATCTGGAAATGGCGGCAACCGATGAAATGGTTGGCATCGCCTGCGCACTCAAGCCCGAAATGGCCATGCTGGTTCCCGAAGGGCGGCATGAGGTGACGACTGAAGGCGGTCTCGATATCCTGGCGCAGGAAAGCCGCCTTACCGACGTCATTTCCCGACTTGCCGACGTCGGTATCATGACTAGCGTATTCATCGACGCCGAGCCGAACCAGATCGAAGCGGCAGCCCGTATAGGAGCCCGTGTCTGCGAGGTTCATACCGGCCCTTATGCCCATGCCTTCCATGATCGCGGGCGCGATGCGGAAGCGCCGGCCGTTCTTGCCGAACTGGACAAGATCCGCAAGGCCGGCGAAACGATTCGCCAGTTGGGTATGCGCTTTAACGCTGGACATGCCTTGAATTACTACAACGTCCAGCCAGTATCGGTCATGCGATTGTCAGCCGTGCCGTATTCGTCGGCTTGCGCGAAGCGGTGCGGGAAATGAAAGTTTTGATGCGCGAAGCAGCGCAAGCCGGCGAATGATTTACGGCATTGGCACCGATATCGTTGCCGTGGCCCGCATGCGCGGTATCTGGGAGCGACACGGTGACAAGGTGCTGGAAAAACTTCTCGCGCCGCAGGAAATGCCTGACTTTGCCCGGGCGGCGGACAAGGGGCGTTTCCTGGCGAAGCGCTTCGCTGCCAAGGAAGCATTCAGCAAGGCCCTCGGTTCGGGGGTACGCCCACCGGCAACGCTGCCGGCTATTGCCGTTACCCATGACGACTTGGGAAAACCGGTGCTGGATTTCGCGCCCGCGCTGAACGCGCTGCTTCTGGAAAAGAATCTGAAAGCCCATCTCTCGATTAGCGACGAAGCCGATTACGCCGTTGCCTATGTCATTCTGGAGCACGCATGAAGCATCTTCCCCTCGGGCCGCTGATGATCGATATCGCCGGTACCGAACTGACCGATCTCGATCGTGAGCGCCTGTGCCATCCGCTGGTTGGCGGAATCATCCTGTTCTCCCGCAACTATGCCGATCCACAGCAGTTGTCCGCGCTGACCACTGCCATCCATGCCTTGCGCACGCCGTCCTTGTTGATCGCGGTTGATCATGAAGGGGGCAGGGTGCAGCGCTTCCGCGATGGCTTTACCCGCCTGCCGCCGATGGCGCTGCTGGGCAAGCTGTGGGATCGTGATCCGGCCGGCGCATGCGTGGCTGCTGGGCAAGTTGGCTACGTGCTAGCAGCGGAACTGCGGGCGCGTGGTGTCGATTATTCATTCACGCCAGTTCTCGACCTCGATTATGGCCCTTCGCGCGTTATTGGCGATCGCGCTTTTCATCGCCGTCCCGAAGTTGTGATCCAACTGGCCGAAGCGCTTGGACAGGGCTTGCGGCAAGCCGGCATGAGTAGTTGTGGCAAACATTTTCCCGGGCATGGCTACGTCATTCCGGATTCGCATGTCGAACTGCCGGTCGATGATCGGGCTTTCGATGCCATGCAGGAAGACATCGAGCCCTATCGCCGCTTACCCCTTGGCGGGGTGATGGCGGCGCATGTGATTTACAATTGCATGGATTGCAATACGGCCGTATTTTCAAATAGATGGATTAACTATTTGAGAGATAACATTAAATTTGACGGCGTTGTTTTTACTGATGATTTGTCGATGGCTGGCGCCGGCATCGTCGGCGACATGCTGGTGCGTGTCGAAACGGCTTATGCCGCAGGTTGCGACATGCTGCTCGTCTGCAATGCGCCGGATGCCGTGGGGAACGTGCTGGCCAACTGGAAGCCTGAAGTCGATTTGTGTCGTGGTCAGCGTCTCGAATCCTTGATTCCCCTTGAGCCAGCCAAATCTTGGGAGCAATTGCAGGTTGATCCGTTTTATCGGGCGGCGCTACAGACCATTGCTGACTTGATGGCTTGAAATGCAATCGGGCAGCCGAAGCTGCCCGATTGGTGTGAAGCGAGAACGGCGTATTGCTTACTTGACGCGGTTCTTGTATTCGTCGGTACGGGTGTCGATTTCGATCTTGTCGCCGATGCTGACGAAAGCCGGAACCGGCAGTTCAAAGCCAGTGGCCAGCTTGGCCGGCTTCATGACCTTGCCCGAGGTGTCGCCCTTGACGGCGGGTTCGGTGTAAACGACTTCACGCACGACACTGTTCGGCAGTTCGACCGAGATGGCCTTGCCGTTGTAGAAAACGACTTCACAAGCCAAGCCGTCTTCCAGGTATTTCAGCGCGTCGACCATGTTTTCGGCTTCGACCTCGAACTGCTCGTAGTCGGCGTCCATGAAGACATACATTGGGTCGGCGAAGTAGGAGTAGGTCACTTCCTTTTTGTCGAGGATGACCACTTCGAACTTGTCGTCAGCCTTGTAGACCGCTTCGGAAGCGGCACCGGTCAACAGGTTCTTGAGCTTCATCTTGACCACGGCGGCATTGCGGCCAGACTTGTTGTACTCGCTCTTCTGGACGACGAGCGGGTCGGCACCAACCATGATGACGTTGCCGGAGCGGAGTTCCATTGCGGTTTTCATACGGGATTCTCTACGATCAGAAAAAGATAAACGTTAAATTATACCTTGGTGGCGCAGAAGTTGACGAGGGCCGTTGCCAGGTCGTCGCGTGAAGCCAAGTCCCGGCTCCAGGCGCGGCTGCTGTCGGCGATGGCCTGGCGGTGGTCGAGAAAATGTTGCCACGCCTTGGCAAAATCCGCCTCGCCGCCGTTCCAGGCGCTGAACACCTCCTTGACGGCCTGCGCTTGCGTGTCGCCCATCCCTGCACAATAGCGATCGAGAAACGCCGACAACTTGACCAGATGGGCACCTTCATCCTGCTGATAGATTTGCCAAATGAAAGGTTTGGCTGCCCATTGCGCCCGGACAAAGGAATCTTCGCCGCGGATGAAATTGATGTCTGATTGCCAGAGCAGGCGGTCGTAACCGTCCAGCGGCAGGAAGGGGACCGGTTCGATTCGCGCCTTGCCATGCTGCCAGGGGCCGGTGCCCGGCAAGTGCTGCATGACAGCAGCCATGGGCTTACCGGGTGGCACATGAACAATGGATGGCTGGGCCATGTTCGCCAATACAGCGAGGAGATCGCCCACAGGTGCCGTGTCGTAGCAGAACAGGCTGATCTCAAGGTGGTCGTGTGGTGGAATACGTTTCAGATAGCGCGCGCGCTCCGACAAGAGATCGGCTTCCCGCAACAACCCACCGGTCTTCGTGGTGAATCCGGGAAAGAAGAAATATTTGGTCAGTGGCAGAACGGGGTGGGGCGAGGGTATACCGTGGCAATCCTCGGCCCACGATTCGGCAGTCAGGTACTCCAGGTTCACCCAGCAGGGCTTGCGGGTAGCTGCGGCCATCGTTTTTAAGTAGGAGTCCGGTAATTCGCAGGCGAAGGCCTCGATCACCACGCCAGCCGAACGCTCGACGGCAATCTCCATGCCCCAATGCCTGATCTCGACGTTCTCCGCCGACTGCGCATCGAGCGACGGATCGATCGCCGGGCAAAGCGGGCGCAGGCTGGCCAGGTCGTCTACCCATAACCGCACATGGCGTCCGTGCTCGGCTACCAGTTGCCGGGCGAGTCGCCAGCAAATCCCGATGTCGCCGTAGTTGTCGATAACCCGGCAAAAGATGTCCCAATGAAGCTG
>CAMKYP010000191.1 GCA_946477505.1 uncultured Dechloromonas sp.
GGTTCACTCATACGCTGGCCATCGACCCGGGCTGGTTCCTGCTCGCCGCCATCCTACTGCTGCTCGTCTATCGCGGTGCACTGACCGGACAGGTACCGCTTTACCTGTCCAACAAACAAACGGTGCAAGCACTGGCCGATCTGCTGGCGGAACGCGGTACGAGCCGTTTTCTCGACCTCGGCGCCGGGCTCGGCAGCACCACCGTCCCGCTGGCCGACACGCTCCCGGAAAGCCGCTTCACCGGCTACGAAAACGCACCGCTGACCTGGCTGGCCGGACGGCTCCTCAGCATCGGTCGCCCCAATATCGACTGGCGCTGGGAAGACATGTGGAAAGCCCGGCTCGGCGATTACGACGTGGTTTACGCCTTCCTCTCCCCAGCTCCGATGGCCAGGCTATGGGAGAAAGTACAGGCCGAAATGAAGCCCGGTAGCGTATTCATCAGCAACAGCTTTCCGGTGCCCGGCGCCACGCCAGACCGTGTGATCGAAGTGGACTGCGTGCCGCCCCGCCCGCTCTACTGCTACCAACGCTAGCCCGGCATGGCCAAGCGCAAGCCCGAAACCCTCGCCCTGAGCATCTCGCTGGTCGGTACGCTGGTCGTGTTGCTGCTGTTTCTTGCCGACCTCGTCGTCGCCCGCCATCGCGACCAGGAAGCCGGCGAGCGACGACTGCAACACTTCAGCCTGATGATGGCCGAGCATACGGCGCGAAGTTTCGAGGCGGTCGATGTTCTTTTGCGCGAAACAGCCACCGATCTGTCGCATAGCCGGCGCAGCTGGCGCGACTGGGATGCCAGCAAGGGATGGGAATACATCGCCCAGCGCCACTCGCGCGCCATGCCGCAGTTGCGTGACCTGATCATCTTTGACGAAAAAGGCAACCAGCGTTTCATTTCGACCTATTTCCCGGCCCCCCAGATCAACGTCCGCGACCGCCCTTATTTCACGGCGCTGGAGGGTGGTGCCGAAGGGGCAACCTACGGCCCCTACATCGGACGCAACTCGGCACGCTATACCTACGGGATCGCCCGCCGCGTCACCGGCGACAACGGTCTATTCAGCGGTGCCGTGTTTGGTGCCATCGAACTGGCCTACTTGCAGGACTTCTGCTGGTCCAACCGGCTCTCCGACGACTTCGAGTCGGTTCTCATCAACGCCAAGGCCGAGATTGTCGCTTCCTGCCGACCGACCGACTTGAGTCGTCAATCGCCCATCTTGGGCGCCAAGGCCGAATCCGTGCTCTTTACCGGAAAGCTGAAGGGCCAGCTCGCCGAATTCGGCCTGAGTCGCCACAACGGCCTGCTGGTTTCGCTGGTCGCCGTGCCCGGTTTCCCGGACCTCCGTATCCTCACCGCCATCCCCGAGAGCACCGTACTCGCCAACTGGCACAATCGCCTCTTCGAACTGGGAACCATCGCCACGCTGGTGATCATTGTCCTTCTTGTCAGCACCGTTCTCGCTCGGCGGCAGTTTCGCGAGATGGCAAGAATGACAGCCGAACTGGCGGCCAGCCACGAACACCTGGAGGAACGCATTCAGGAAGCGACGTTGGAGCTGGCCGGGCAAAAAGACGCCGCCGAGCGTGCCAATACGGCAAAGAGCCGTTTCCTTGCCGCGGCGAGCCATGACTTGCGGCAACCCTTGCATGCCCTCTCGCTGTTTGCCGCCGATCTGCAGCGCCAGATTCGCGGTGCCAACCTGCAAGAACTTCCCCATCTGGCCGAACAGATATCCGCCTCGACCGCGCTCCTGGGCGAATTGCTCGATTCGCTGCTCGACATTTCGCGACTCGATGTGGCCGGCATCAAACCGGAGCAGCGCCCCTCGCCTCTGCAACCGATCTTTCAACGTCTCGCCGATGCCTTTCGGCGGGCAGCGGCCGATCGCAACATCACCCTGCGCATTCGCCCATCCCCGCTGTGGGTCGAAACCGATCCGGTCATGCTGGAACGGATGATCGCCAACCTGTTGTCCAATGCGCTGCGCTATACCCCGCCAGGCGGTTGCGTACTGCTGGCGGCACGGCGACGGGGCAACAAGGTCGCCCTTGAAGTGAGGGACAACGGCATCGGAATTGCGCCCGAACATCAGGCAGCTATCTTTGCCGAGTTCTATCAGGTAGGCAACGCTGCCCGCGAGCAGAACAAGGGCCTCGGCCTGGGGCTATCTATCGTCGACCGACTATCCAAGGCGCTCGATATCGAGGTCAAACTGAAGTCGCGCACCGGAGAAGGGACTTGCTTCACGCTCCATGTCGATGGTTGCCGGCCGATCGCCCCCCAGCCAACCGCAACCAGAAAAACTGCGCCGATCGAAAAAGTCGATTGCATCGGCAGCTCGCCTGAACTACAACACTGTGCCGAACTCGCGGAACGCTGGGAATACGAGGTACGTATGCTGCCGGGCGGCGATACCGGCCAGTCCTCGCAACGTGCCGTCGTAATCGCCGACATGGCGGCGGCCGAAGCGCTCTGCCCCGGCGGTCACGCCCCCGGCATGCCGCTCATCGTACTGCTCGACGAGCAGCAGACAGTGGCACCGGAACTGCCCGGCAACGTACACACACTACCAACGCCGGTACGGCCCGCCAAGCTACGGGCGCTGATCGGCCAGCTTCAGAAAACGCTCTCGAAATCGATACCGTAGCGAGCCACGGCAACCAGGGCCTGGGTCCGGCTGCTGACATCGAGCGTCTTGAAGACGGCGGTCGCATGAATCTTGACCGTGCCCTCCGACAAGCCCAGTTGATCGGCGATTTCACGGTTGCTCAGGCCGCGCACCATCAAGGCCAGAACCTGGGCCTGACGATCGGTCAGCCCGACCTCGTCCGGACGCACACCGTTCTTGACCGGCGGAATCGGCGTTTCGGCATCCAGCGTCGGCGCCGCGGACTGCCCGGCGGGACGGAAGATGTTGCCATCCAACACTTCACGGACCGCCGACAGCAGGGCCTCGCCGGAAAATGCCTTGGGAATGAAGCCTGACGCGCCGAGATTGAGGACACGGGTAATGGTCGGCACATCATCGAAGGCCGAAACCACCGCGACCGGCATGGCGGGGTAACGGCGACGCAGAATATCGAGTCCGGCAAAACCGTCGATACCGGGCAGCGCCAGATCGAGTAGAACCAGATCGAATTCGCCCGCGGAGTCGAGCACATTGAGGGCCGACTCGAAATCCGGGCTCTCCAGAACCGACACCCCGGGCTCCAACTGCCCGAGCAGGCGAACCAGGCCTTCGCGAACCAGCGCGTGGTCCTCAACCACCAACAGCTTCAACATACTCCCCCCTATCTATCCGCATGCCAATTTATCATTTTCGCATACCCCGCGCGCTAAATCACCGCTTGCGCGCGACTTTACGCCGCACCCCGGCCGAAGCCACATCAATATCACCCAAACGCTTCGATCCGGGTTTAAGATGGAAGTCCAACAAGAAGGGAGACCGACATGGCTGACGATCAAGTGCACGACCCGCTCAACTTCATGCGCAACATGTGGGGCAACATGGGGTTCTCCCTGCCCGGGATGGTGGCACCTACTTTTGATGTCGAAGAACTGGACAAGCGCATCAAGGACATGAAGGCCGTCGAGGGTTGGCTGCGCATGAACCTGTCGATGCTGCAGATGACGATTCAAGGCCTCGAGATGCAACGCACGACCGTCGGCGCGGTACAGGCCATGGGCAAGATGGCTTCCGATGCCGCGAAATCGCTGGCCCCCGATGCACCGCAACCGCCCCCCCAGCCCCACTTTTTCCAGGGCGTCGCCGACCCTGCGCACAGCACGCTTTCCGATGCCGCCATGTGGCCCTGGCAAATGATGCAGCAGATGCGCGAACAAATGCAGCAACATGCCGAAGCAGCGGCACAGGCCGCGACGGCCGCCACCGCCGAAGCGGCTGCCGTCAAGCCGAAATCGTCGCGCAGCAAGAAATAGGCAGCAATCCGGCCAGGCAGGCACCAAGCGCCTGCCTTTGCGGAGCCGTTCTCAGCGTGATAACCAGGCAGCCCAGCCCGGCAAGGTCAGCATCGACCCCAGCGTCGTCGCGGAAATCAGCCACGCGACGCTGCGCCCATCCCCGCCCATGCGCATGGCCAGGATGTAGGCGGAGGAAGCCGTCGGCAGGGCTGCAAACAGCACGACGATCTGGAAATTGAGCCCTGACAGGCTGAACAGGGACGCCACGCCGATCGCGATCAGCGGCAGCACCAGCAATTTGACGGCAACCAGCCAGCCGGCGAAGACCTTGACGCCGGCTGCACCATCCAGCCGCAAGGCGGCACCGACGGTGATCAGGCCGAGGGCGATCGAGGCGTCGGCAAGACGCCCCAGAAAAGCCTGCAACGGGGCGGGCGGCACAAAGCCGGCGAGATTGAGAATGAAGCCGGTGGCCGTTCCCCAGATCAGGGGATTGCGCGCCACCTCGCGCCACAGCCCGACCTCGCCATGGCGCGCGAGCATCCATACCGAGACCAGGTTGGCAAAGGGAACCGCTGCACCGACGATCAAACCCATCGTTGCGATACCCGGCGCACCGAAGAGCATCCCGGCGACCGCCAGCGCAATGTAGGAGTTGAAACGATAGGCACACTGGAACATCGAGGCATAGGTCAGCGCCGGCAAGCGGGTAAACAATCGGGGCACGAGGCCGAGCAGCATGCCGCCAGCCATCGCTGCAAAAGCGGTGGCCAGCAAGGGCAGGGCCGCGGCAAGATCGAGACGGGTCTTGACGATGGCGTTGATGAGCAGGGCCGGAAAAAGAATGAAATAAACCAGTTTCTCCACGCCATTCCAGAAATGGTCACCCAAGTGCATCCAGCGTCGGATACCGGCGCCGAGCAGGATCAGGGCGAAATCGGGGAGAAGGAGTAAGGCGGTATTCATCCGGCCATTCTAATTCCGGGCTGCGACCGGAGACATCGGGACAATCCACAATCGGCCTTGACCCTGCGCCCCAAACCCGAAATACTCAGTGCAGCAAGGAGAACGCTATGCAACTTGAATGGTGGGTATGGATAGTCGGCGGCATCGGCCTGATCCTGGCCGAGTTGCTCATTCCGTCCTTTTTCGTCGTCTGGTTCGGCCTTGGCGCACTGCTCGTCGGGCTGCTCGCCCTCCTCATCCCTGGCCTGTCGCTGACCGTTCAGCTGGCAATCTGGACTGCTGCTTCGCTGGCCATGGTCATGCTCTGGTTCAAGGTCTTCAAACCGGGCTTTCACAAGACGCGGATCGGCACTGCCGCCGGCGAAGCCGTGGGTGAAATCGGCCTGCTGGTCAGCGCGGTCGCCCCCTTCGAACGCGGCAAGGTACGCTTCCAGCGCCCCGTCCTCGGCTCTGAAGAATGGGTCTGCATGGCCGACACACCCATCGCGGCGGGAGAGCGGGTGAAGGTTGTCGCCGTTGAAGGCAGTTTCCTGACGGTCAGCAAGATTTAGGACGTATTTACAGCAAGGAGTCACTCATGGAAGTCAGTCCCGGATTCGTCGTCGTTCTTGCCCTCCTGGCCTTTGTCGCCGTCACCATCGCCAAAGGCGTCCGGATCGTGCCGCAGGGCGAGGAATGGATCGTCGAGCGGCTCGGCAAGTACCACGGCACCCTGAAGCCCGGCCTCAACATCGTCATTCCCTATCTCGACAAGATCGCCTACCAGCTTGTCACCAAGGACATCATCCTCGACGTTCAAGAGCAGGAGGTCATCACGCGCGACAACGCGGTGATCCTGACCAACGCCATCGCGTTCATCAAGGTGACCGATCCGGTCAAGGCGGTCTATGGCGTGACCGATTTTTCCGAAGCCATCCGCAACCTGATCATGACCACGCTGCGTTCCATCGTCGGCGAGATGGAGCTCGACGAGGCCCTGTCGTCGCGCGACAAGATCAAGGCACGCCTGCGCGAGAGCATTGCCGACGAAGCGGTGGATTGGGGACTGACCGTCAAGTCGGTCGAAATCCAGGACATCAAGCCGTCGCAATCGATGCAGAAGGCGATGGAAATGCAGGCCGCCGCCGAACGCGAGCGCAAGGCGGTCGTTACCCGCTCGGAAGGGGCAAAGCAGTCGGCCATCCTCGAGGCAGAAGCCCGGCTCGAATCGGCCAAGCGCGATGCCAACGCCCAGGTCATGCTGGCCGAGGCGTCCGCCGAAGCGATTCGCCGCATCACCAGTGCAATCGGCGAGCACACCGGCCCAATGTCCTACATGCTGGGCGAAAAATACATCGCCGCGCTGGAGCGCATGGGCGAGAAGGACAACGCCAAACTGGTGGTCCTGCCGGCCGACCTTCAGGAAGCGGTGCGCGGGCTGTTCGGCCGCAAGGCTTGACGACGCTACAGCCGATTCGGCCGGTGCTTGGGGCAAGCAGCGCGTTGGCGAGCAGCCACAAATCTTTGCAATCTGACGTCCGGGCTGCTGATAAGCTCTTGGGGCAGTTTCCACCCCTCCGCAACCAACGTTGACCTGCCGCAACCCAAGCCATGAAGGATGCCTACCCCACCATCAGTGATGCCGGTCAGCGGGCGCAGCCCCTGAGCCATGACTATCTGCTATACGGCACGGTGCAAGAAACGACCGAACAGTCCGCTCACCTGGACAGCGACCAACTCGGGAAGCTGCTACAGCGCAGGCTGAAAAGACTGGAGCGCATACTCGGCACCCATGGCGGCCACCTCATCAAGCCACTGCCCCGCGGCCTGGTAGCTGGCTTCGACTCGGCCGGCGCGGCATTGATCGGGGCTTGCGAAATGCAGCGCCACTGCGCCGTCATTCCACAACTCGGCGATACCCGTTTTTCGCTGAAGATAGGCATCCATGCCTCGATCAGGCAACACCTGACCCGGCACGCGGTCGACCCGGCGGAAGCGACGGCAGCCAAACTCTCCGCACTAATTGCTCAAGCCGGCATTGTCCTCTCCAAGCCGGTCATGGAAAACCTGCCCGGCGAACTGAAGAAAGCATCCAGCCCGATTGCCAATGACGGCTCGGCGATCGCTGCGTTTGCCGTGGACTGGAATGCCGTTCCGGCCCAACGACCTTCCAGGTCTTCCACACGGGAAAACAGCACGACCGAAAATCATGCCCCGCTGGCAGGCAGCGCCATCGTGCTGCGCCAGGACGCCCGGCAATTCGCTTTCGACAAGCGCCAGCACGTCATTGCGATTGGCCGGGACATGCTCTGCGACCTGCCGATCAACAGTGCCAAGGTGTCGCGGAATCATGCACGCATCATTTATCGGCTTGGCAATTACGTACTCATCGACACGAGTACGAACGGCACCTATCTGTACCCCGAAGGGTGCCCCGCGTCACGAATACGGAAAAACATGGTCGTGCTCTCCGGCAAGGGCAGGATAGGCTTCGGCCAGACGTGGGAAGCCGGCACTCCGCATTCG
>CAMKYP010000192.1 GCA_946477505.1 uncultured Dechloromonas sp.
CCGGAGCGCCTGGCGATGCGGCAGCGTCTGGCCGCCACCGGCGCATTGCGCGGTGCCTTGTTTGTCGTGGCGGCGCTGGCCTTGCTGGCCGGGTTTCAGCGTTTGGGCGGCGGCTTGCTCGTGGCCGCTGTCGGACTGTTTGTTGTCGCGCTGGCGCAAGCCGTACGCGTGCAGCGTTCAACGCGGTAAAATCGCTGTCTTTCGCTTTTTCAGGTTTTCGCCATGCGCTATATCTCGACTCGCGGCCATGCCGCGCCCCAGGCTTTCTGCGACATCCTCCTCGGCGGTCTGGCCCCGGACGGCGGCCTCTACCTGCCGGAAGCCTATCCGCAGATCACTCGTGCCGAGCTGGATGCCTGGCGCCAGCTGTCGTATGCCGACCTGGCCTATGAAATCCTGTCCAAGTTCATTACTGATATCCCGGCCGCCGATCTGAAGGCGCTGGTCGCCAAGACCTATACGGCCGGGGTGTATTGCCACACCCGCAACGGCGGCGACGCTGCCCAGATCACGCCGCTGACCAAGCTGGAAGATGGCCTCTATACGCAGGAATTGTCCAACGGGCCGACGCTGGCTTTCAAGGACATGGCCATGCAGTTGCTCGGCAACCTGTTCGAGTACGTGCTCGACAAGCGCGGCCAGTCGATCAACATCCTAGGCGCCACTTCGGGCGATACCGGCTCGGCCGCCGAATATGCGATGCGCGGCAAGCACAACGTCAAGGTTTTCATGCTGTCGCCGGATGGCAAGATGAGCGCTTTCCAGCGCGCCCAGATGTATTCGCTGCAGGATGCCAATATCTTCAACATCGCCGTGACCGGCATGTTCGACGACGCGCAGGACATCGTGAAGGCGGTCTCCAACGATGCCGAGTTCAAGGCCAAGTACAAGATCGGTGCCGTCAATTCGATCAACTGGGCACGCGTTGCGGCCCAGATCGTCTATTACTTCCAGGGCTATTTCCTGGCCACCCAGTCCAATGACGAACGTGTTTCCTTCTGCGTGCCGTCAGGCAACTTCGGCAACATCTGCGCCGGCCACATCGCGCGCATGATGGGCCTGCCGATTGCCCAGCTGGTGCTGGCGACCAATGAGAACGACGTGCTCGACGAATTCTTCCGCACCGGCGTTTACCGTCCGCGGACCTCGGTCGAAACCAGCGTCACTTCCAGCCCGTCGATGGACATCTCGAAGGCGTCGAACTTCGAGCGTTTCGTTTTCGATCTGGTCGGGCGCGACCCGGCGGTCGTCCGCGAACTGTGGGCCAAGGTCGACAAGGGCGAGGCCTTCGACCTGTCGGCAACGCCGCATTGGGCCAGGATGCCGCAGTTTGCCTTCGTGTCGGGCAAGAGCACGCACAACGACCGCATCAAGACCATCCGCTTCGCCCAGGGGCGCTACAACATCATGCTCGATACCCACACGGCCGATGGCCTGAAGGTGGCGCTGGAGCATCGCCAGGAAGGCATTCCGATGATCGTCCTCGAAACCGCCCAGCCGGCCAAGTTCGAGGAAACCATCCGCGAGGCGCTGGGTACCGAGCCGGTTCGCCCTGCTGACCTCAAGGGGATCGAGAGCCTGCCGCAGCGCGTTGTCGTCATGGCGCCGGACGTCGCCGCCATCAAGCAATTCGTCGTCGAGCGCGTTTGAGCTTCGATCACGAGGCCTTCTGGTCCGCCCGCTATCGCGATGCGGGCGATGACTTCCTGTTCGGCACGGCGCCGAACAGCTTCCTTGCCTCGCAGGCAGAACGTTTCGGGGCCGGCATGTCGTTCCTCACGGTAGCCGACGGCGAAGGACGGAACGCGGTATGGCTGGCCGAACAGGGCTGTCGGGTCACGGCAACGGAAATTTCGCCGGTAGCGCTCGAAAAGGCCGCCAGGTTGGCCAGGGGGCGGCACGTATCAGTGGACTGGAAGGCAGCCGACATCCTGAACTGGACATGGCCGCAGGATACCTACGATGCCGTGGTCGGCATTTTCATCCAGTTCGCCACGCCGAGGAGCGCCCCCGGCAGATCGGCGGCATGAAGCAGGCGGTGAAGCCGGGCGGATTCCTGTTATTGCAGGGCTATACCCCGAAACAACTGGATTACCGTACCGGCGGGCCGTCGGCCGTTGAAAACCTCTATACCGAGGCGCTGTTGCGTGCCTTGTTCGCCGACTGGGAGATCGTGCTGCTTCGCGAGCACGAGGACATTCTGGATGAGGGAACGGCGCATCGCGGCCGTTCGGCGCTGATCGATCTGGTAGCGCGCAAACCTACAGGTAGATGACAGCCGGGAAGACGGCCACGGCAAGGACCAGCACCAGCCATTCAAGGTTGTGGCGGGCCAGGAAGCCCGTGAAGTGCAACACCAGAATCGAGATCGCGACGATGTAGAACAACGCGAACAGCATGTGGATACCCCTGATTTATTGTAATCGACCGTCTGTCCGGCAATTATGACGACAATCTGCCGAAATGCCTAGCCGACGAAGCGCATCGACAGGTCGAGTGCCTTGACGTCCTTGGTCAGTGCGCCTACCGATATCCGGTCCACGCCGGTTTCGGCGATGCCGCGAATCGTTTCCAGCGTCACGTTTCCGGAAGCTTCGAGGATGGCGCGATTGGCGTTGATGCGCGAGGCTTCACGCATCATCTCGAGGCTGAAATTGTCGAGCAGGATCATGGTGGCGCCGGCATTCAACGCCTGATTCAGTTCATCCAGGTTCTCGACTTCGATCTGGATGAATTTGCAACGATCCTTAGCCTGTTCGGCGACCAGCTTGGCGGCTGCCATGGCTTGGGCGATGCCGCCCGCCGCGTGGATATGGTTTTCCTTGATCAGGATGGCGTCCCACAGCGCCAGGCGATGATTGCCGCCACCGCCGGCACGAACGGCGTATTTCTGGGCAATGCGCAGGCCGGGCAGGGTTTTGCGGGTATCGACGACTTGTGCCTTGGTTCCGGCAATGGCGTCGGCGTAGATGCGCGCCTTGCTGGCGACGGCGGAGAGCAGTTGCAGGAAGTTCAGGGCACTGCGTTCGGCGGTCAGCAGGGCCCGGCCGTTGCCCTCGATTTCGCACAATAGCTGGTTAGGGGCGATGCGGTCACCATCGGCGCCGTGCCAAGTCACCGTTGCAGTCGGATCGCAGCGGCGCACGCATTCGTCAAACCAGGCAGTGCCGCACAGGACGCCGGCTTCGCGGGAAATCACGGTGGCCTTGACGCGGCGTTCGCCCGGAACAAGGCTGGCAGTCAGGTCGCCGGCACCGACATCCTCGGCCAGGGCGGCATCTACATTGCGGTTGATCTCGGCGGTCAGCGGGTAATCGAATTCGATGGTCATGTCAGGCAATCGGCGGCGATGGAGGCCGCATTTTACAGGCTGTTGGACTGGCGGACCCAGGCATTGAAGAGATGGCGGGCTGCATCGACGATTTCGCTTGCCGTCATGCCGGCCGGACCAATGCCTTCCTTTGCCAGATGGTCGGCGGCGGCACCGTGCAGATGAACGGCCGCCAACAGGGCGCTTTCCGCAGGCCAGTTCTGGGCGAGCAGCGCGACGATCAGGCCGCACAGGACGTCGCCCATGCCGGCGGTGGCCATGCCGGGGTTGCCGGTCGTGTTGATCCACCAGCGACCGTCGGGCGTGGCAATGACGGTGCCGCAACCCTTGAGCGCAATATAGCTGCGATAGCGGTCGGCGAGTTCCAGCGCAGATTTGATGCGGTCGTTCTGTACATCGCGTACCGAGCAGCCGAGCAGGCGGCCGGCTTCCGCAGGATGGGGGGTGAGAATGGCCGGCCCGACGCGGTTATAGAGATTGCCTTCAAGGCGGCCATCTTCGGCCAACAGGTTCAGCGCATCGGCATCGAGTACCAATTGCACCGGCGCCTTGAGCGACTGTTCGAGCAGACGCAGGGCCTCGGATGAGCGGCCAAGGCCCGGGCCGCAGGCCAGCGCCTGCAGGTCGGCTTGCAACAGCGTATCGGCGCGACGCAGCATCAGTTCGGGCTGCAGCAGGTCAACGGCCGGGGCGTCGGGGTCAAGCATGCCGAGGTAGACGCGGCCGGCGCCCAGCTTGAGGGCTGCCCGTCCGGCCAGGAAGGCGGCGCCGACCATGGACTTGCTGCCGCCCAGGATGCCGGCGCTGCCGAAACTGCCTTTGTGGGTGTTCAGTCGCCGCGGTCGGAGGCGGTCGGCAAAGTGGCTGCGAAGCAGAAGTCGCCCATCGGGAGGCGCCTCGGAGACGGCATCGAGTTCAAGGTCGGCAACACGAATCTCGCCGCAGTGATCGGGGCCATCGCCGGTGCGCAGTCCAGGCTTGTCGGCGATGAAGGTCAGGGTGTGGCTGGCGTTGATGCAGGGAGGATGACTGAGGCCGGTGTCGGCGTTCAGTCCGGAGGGACAGTCGAGCGCCAGCAGAGGGCAGGCGTCGCGCACGGCCAGTTTGTTGGCCGTCGCGATCCAGCGGGCGTAGATGCCTTCCGGGTTACGGGCGAGACCGATCCCGAACAGGCCATCGACCAGCAGCGACCAGTGCTTTCCTTCCGGTATGTCGCTTTGCGTCGTGCCGCCTTCGGTGGCAAAGCGGCGGTATGCGGCCTGGGCATCGGCCGGCAGCTTGTCGGGGTCTCCGGCAAAGATGACGCACACTTCGAAAAAGCGTTGGCGGAGCAGGCGAGCCATTTCCAGTGCGTCGCCGCCATTGTTGCCGGGGCCGGCCAGAACCAGCACGGGACGGTTCCGGTTGCCGGCCAGTTGCGCTGCCCAATCGGCCGCCGCAGCACCGGCACGCTGCATGAGCGGCAGATCGGCATGCCGGGCCTCAAATTGGCGTAGCGCCGGCGAGCGATAGAGAGCGTAGGAGATCATGTCCTGATTCTATCCCCAAGTCTGTTTGGCATGACGGACGGTGGTGGCGTGAATACGCACCGTATCGTCGATCCGGCGGGCGTAGCCGCCGGCCATGGCGATGGCGAGCGCTACGCCTTCGTCGCGGCAACGCGAGAAAACGTGCCTGTCGCGTTCGGCAAGTCCTTCGAAACTCAAGGCCAGGCGGCCCAGACGGTCGTCGTGGTAGGGATCGGCGCCGGCCAGGTAGATGACAAGGTCGGGGCGTGCCAGGTCGAAAGCGGTATCCAGTCCTTCATCCAGGCGCAGCAGGTAGGCGGCGTCGGAGCAGCCGTCGGGGAGCTCGATGTCGAGATCGCTGGTTTCCTTGTCGAAGGGGAAATTGCGGGCGCCGTGCATCGAGAAGGTGAAAATGCTGTCGTCGCCGCGCAGGATGCTCGCCGTACCGTTGCCCTGGTGCACATCGCAATCGACAATCAGTACGCGCCCGGCCCGGCCTTCGGCTTGCATGGCGCGGGCGGCGACGGCAGCATCGTTGAAGACGCAGAAGCCTTCGCCGCGGTCACGGAAGGCATGGTGCGTGCCGCCGGCCAGGTTGGCGCTGACCCCGTCCTCGATGGCCGCCCGGCAAGCGCAGATGGTGGCGCCGGCCGAGCGGCGCGAGCGCTCGACCATGCCGGCGCTCCATGGGAAGCCGATGGCCTTCAGTGCCTTTTCCGGCAGCAGGCCTTGGGTCACGGCTTCGATATAGGCGGCATCGTGGGCGCGGCCCAGTTCCTCGTCGCTTGCTGCGTGTGGCAGGTGGAAATCCGCTTCGCTGAATTCACCGCTGGCGAGCAGGCTTGCCCGCAGCCGGGAATATTTTTCCATCGGGAAGCGATGGCCGGCCGGCAGCGGCAGGACGAAGACATCGGTGTAGAACAGCCGCACGGCCGATGCCTTCGCCGGAGGACGCTCAGTTCAGGGTGGCGGACAGCTTGCGGCGGAATTCGCGGACGAGGTCGTCGTACTGTTCGCCGGAGAGCGCTTCGAACAGCGCCAGAATGGCCTTGCGCGCCGCTCCTTCGTTGAAGAAGCGGTCGCGGCGGGCGACTTCGAGTGCCGCTTCGAGCGCTTCGCGGAAACGGCTTTGCGCAGCGTAGGCCTTGGATAGTTCAAGGCGGGTCGCGTGGTCGTCCGGATTGGCTTCCAGCTTGGCCTCCAGCGGCGCGATGTCGGCGGCGCCATCGAGCAGCGCCAGGCGTGCGCGCAGAGCGTTTGCGCGGTCCGGCTCGTTGGCGTACTCGCCGGCCAGCAGTTGCTTGGCCTCGTCGTTGCGGCCGAGTTGCATCAAGACATCGACGGCGTCGAGCTGAATGGCCTGGTCCTGCGGGTTGGCCTGGCTGGCCTGCACCAGAACGGCCAGTGCTTCGTCCAGCTTGCCTTCGGCGACCAGCGCAGCAGCCTGCTCGCGCAGGTTGAGCTGCTCCGGTCCTGCCGGCAATGCGATGCGGTCGAGGAACTCGCGAATCTGCCCTTCAGGAATGGCGCCGTTGAACTCGTCCACCAGTTGGCCCTGGAACAGCACCTTGACCGACGGAATGCTGCGTACGCCGAAATGCTGGGCCAATTCCGGGTTCTCGTCGGAATTGACCTTGGCCAGGAGGAAACGGCCCTTGTATTCCTCGGCCAGCTTTTCCAGCATCGGCTTCAGGACCTTGCACGGCTCGCACCACGGCGCCCAGAAATCGACGACGACCGGCACGGTCTCGGCCGGAATCAGGACTTTGGCTTCGAACTCTTGGATGGAAACGTCAAATGCAAACTCGGACATGGTGAGGGCCTGAAAAAATTAAAGTCGGGCGAATTCTACCGCCAGTCGTGGGCTGGTGGCGGATTGCAGGGAAAAGGCCGGCGACTGGCTGGTAGTCAGCCATTCGTTCAACCGGACTGGAAAGTCGGGTGTGTCGGGATGGCTGGCGGAGCCGGCTACCTCTGATATCTGGAGGCGAGCCAGTGTGTTTTCAAGCGGATGCGCTCCAAGCGCCAGCCAGAGCCCGGAAGCCGCATCCGCCCAGTGATCGAGCTGGGCGCACAGCACTTGGGTGCAGCGACCTTGATCCAGCCACAGACAAGCCAGGGCGAGCAGCGTGCTCCAGTGGGCGCTGTCTACGCCGTCCAGCGGCAGGTGCATGGCCGAGTGCAGGCCGGGCAGGAAGGGCTGGATCTGCGCGGCGGCCAGGGCCGGCTGGGTGGCCAGGAAATCGTAGGGCATCGGTTCGCCGCCGCCCAGGCAGACTTCGTTCAGCAGATTCAGCGTTTCCTGGCGCGGACCGCTGGTCGATTGCCAGATCAGGACGGTCGGTAGTCGACGCTGTTCATCCGGCAGACAAGCGCAAGCGCCGATCAACGCCAGTTGGGTCAGCGCTGCCGCACGGCGCAAGGGTTTGCCGATGGCCGTGCGGACCGCTGCGGGCAGCGCATCTGGCGCAAACTGCTGACTGGCGAAGGCGTTGAGGAAGGCCATCAGCTGCGTTCCACGACCAGGCTGGCCA